>JAEEGT010000169.1 GCA_016280465.1 Lachnospiraceae bacterium
TAAAGGCACGCACCAGGATGTTTCTTTCTCTTAATTTGTTGAATATCACATCTCTGGCTACGGTGCGGTGCTTTGCAAAGATGAAATTGGTCTTGCTGTCTTCAAAGGTAAAGCCCAGCTTTCTTAATTCCGCCTTGGTCCATTCACGGGTAGCGATGACCTTGTTTCTTGTTTCATCAAGATATGCTTTGTCCCTGACTGCTACCGCGCCGAGCTTAAGCACCGGCATGTTCATGGTGTAGGAATTGAAGGAATACTTAACGTCCGACATGAACTTAATGAGCTTTTCCTGCCCGAAAGCAACCCCCACTCTCATGCCCGCAAGGGATCTGGACTTTGAGAAGGTCTGCACCACTAAGAGATTATCGTACTTATCGATAAGGGGAAGCACGGACTTTGCGCCGAAATCAACGTAGGCTTCGTCCACGATCACTACACTGTCCCTATTTTTCCTGATAATCTCTTCAAGCAGGTCGTGATCCAGTTCCACACCTGTGGGAGCATTGGGATTTGCTATCACAATACCGCCGTTTTCCCCGAAGTAATCCTTGGGATCTATGGAAAAATCATCCTTAAGGGGCATCTGCTTAAAGGGGATCCTGAAAAGGTTGGCCCAAACATCATAGAAAGAATAGGTTATATCAGGAAAAAGCACGGGCTTGCTTCCGTAGAAAAAGGTAAGGAACGCTACAGCCAGCACATCGTCGGAACCCACACCCGTAAATATGCGGTCTGCAGGTATTCCGTAGGCTTCCGAGATCGCTTCGTTCAGTTCACGGCAGGTAGGATCCGGATATTTTCTGAAGTTCTCCGCATCCAGGTTTTTAAGGGCTTCAAAAACGCCCGGCGCCGGAGGATAGGGATTTTCATTGGTATTCAGCTTGATAAGGTTACTGACTCTCGGCTGCTCGCCGGGGGTGTAAGGTACAACCTTACGGACATTGTCTTCCCACATGACTTTTCCTTTCGTAAGCACCGACTTAAGATAACCCCCACAATCAGGCGCTTCAATTCACAAATTCACGCATAATTCTATACTGAAAAAGAAAAATAATCAACCGATAAACCCGCTTTTAAGATTTTGGGGTTGATTTTTTACCCGGCCTTTGATATTCTGACTTCACGATTACCTGCATTGAAATTGTTGCCCCGTTAAGGGGTTATATTTCATGGAGGTTTTTTTATGTCTTTTTTCAAAAGATACCTGAAGATAAGGTATCATCTCATAGGGATATTTCTGGCCCTTTTCATCCTTTCTTTTCCCACGGACAAAGCACATGCCGCAGGCTTCACCCATGTGCATACGAGCGCCTGTTACACCACAAGGAGCGTAACCTGCGATAACCACAGCTATTACACCATCAGCGGTCTAAGCCCCTACCACTGCTTTACCTGTCAGGTAATGCGGGACTTTTATGAAACCGCCTACTGGACGGTGTGTAATAACAGCGGCAAAGACGGTTATCCCTATTTTGAGCCCGATGATATATGGTACACACAGGTCTGTACTGTATGCGGCGCAACCAGAAGAAACGAGTCCCCCGGCTATTTTTCTCACAACGTAAACGTGACCGTATTAAACTGCGGCATGGACGAATCCTCGGTGGCGGCCACGGTTTCCCTGTCGGGTTCCGCTACAGACTGGACCAATTCACCCATAACCCTCACCGCAGGGATGAACATCTCGGATCCCGGTTTCTCTCTTTCCGGTGCTCCCTATGATTTCGGTGCAGGTGCCACGGGCGACAATTCCTTCACCGTAAGCTCCAACGGAACCTATTCCGTCACGGTTCATTCCGCTGACGGAAGGAGCGCCACCGAGAGTATCACCATTTCAAATATCGATACCGTTGCTCCCTCTTTAGGGCTCTCTCTCAATACTGATGGATGGAGCGAAAGCGGCATCACCGTCATCGCCGACGCATCGGATGGAGAGTCCGGTCTTTCGGATGCGGCCTTTTCTTTTAACGGCGGGGATTTTAATGCTTCAAACCAATTCACCGCCACAAGTAACGGCAACGTGTCTGTCAGGGTCAAAGACAGGGCGGGAAACATCACCGAACAGTCAATAGCCGTTACCAAAGTTGGCAGAGATCCGGCAGTGATAGCTGCCGAGCGAGAAGCTGCAGAGCGGGCCGCAGCGGAAAAAGCACGGCTTGAGCGGGAAGCTGCCGAACGTGAAGCTGCGGAGAAAGCACGGCTTGAAAAAGAAGCTGCGGAAAAGGCTCAAAAGGAAGCTGCGGCGAAAGCTGCCGCCAAGACAGCCGCCGGGAAAGAGACCACAAAAAAACAATCTACAGACAAGAAAGCAGGGACCCAAGAGTCCTCTGAAAAAAATCAGTCCGAAGGGAAAGATGACTCCTTACCTGCATCGGTACCGGGAGATTCGGCGGCAGGAAAGGGTAACGAGGGTCCCGGATCTTCGGGCGGTAATTCAGGTTCGGACACTCCCGGCGATATCGGAAACTCAGGTACCGACGGCGTCCCCGATCCCACTACCGTAAGCGAACTCACAGTCTCAGGCAACAACACAGGGGATGCGACGGGTACGGGCTCCGGCACTGCCGATGCGACTGCCGGCTCCGATACACTTGAAGCAGGCCGTGACGCTGCAGGATATTCCCTCGACGAATACTCTAACCTCACGGACGAGGAAACTGCCGCAGGCCTTAAGACACTGCTCATGTCCGTCGGGAATGCTCCCCTCTACGCAGGACTCCTTATGCTTGTTTTAAGTGTCCTTTTCTTTTCCTTCTTTAACTACGTCTATGTGTCAACGGACGGACGAAAGTCTCCCGTCGCCATCGCAAAGATCAGATATGATCGCTCAAAGGTTCTTGTGATCTTTAAAAAAGAATCCCTTTCTTCTCACGGAAGATATCTTGTATATCTTTCACCCTGGGTCAAGCTCCTGGCAGGGAAGCGCCCGGTCTACGGACAGTTTGCGGACAAAAAAACGCTCCCCTTCCCTTTGGAGGGAGGAAGAGCGTTTACCTACTGATGCAGCCGTCTATTGGGTCTCTGAGACCTTTTTGAGTTCTTCCGCATGAACCGCTGCGGCCTCGGGATTTCCCAGCTTCTCGTATATTCCGATCAAAGCCTTTAAGGGGATTTCGGTGTTATAAGTCAGGCATACTTCGGGCTTGGTCTCGTAGTGGGCGTTATAGTACCACACGGAAGCCTCGCCGA
>JAEEGT010000170.1 GCA_016280465.1 Lachnospiraceae bacterium
GACGGGCTCATTACCTACAATGAGCTTGCAATCTGGGAACGATACAGAATCAGTACCGGGTACTCAAGCGGTGGATTATTGGGCTATGAGATGATCCATAATCTCTCCAACCCTTATATTGCGGAGATTACCTGCAGAAATAACGTAAACCGCAGGCATTACTACGCTTACAGCCACAGAATCCGGGATTATTATGACAAAGTAAAGTATAACCGTGAACTTTATCCCACCGATACCAATCAGTGGTATGTAACCAGAGCCAGGGAGGGCGAGGGCGGCGTATGGCATGCAACCGTCAACTGTACAACTGCTCTCCGCAGGCATCTTGTTACTCCCGAAACCATTTATTATGATGGGCACCGGTGTGTTGTGGATTCCATTGAACTTAAAAACTGCTATGTCAGAGAACTGACAATCACGGACAACATTACTAGTATTCGCTGCTGTCAGACTCCCAGGTTACGTGCGGTATACGGCGGAGTCAATGTGGAGACCATATATCCAAAGGCCTTCATGAACGACATTTTCCTCGCGAATCTTCCCTATTTTCCCAATCTGAAAATTGTAAATGAATTTGCTTTCCTGGGATGCCTTAATCTGAGGGAGGTGCTTCTTCCTCCCGGTATTGAGACCCTTTGGTGGAACGCTTTCGGATGGATGGACTGTGTTCTGGGAGATTACGATCCCGCATTCGGAACTATGACTTACGAAGAAGATCCGTATTACAGGAATGAGGGCATTTACAGGGAACTTGAGAAGGTGGAAGGCATCACTCTCTATGCGGCGAAAGATACGGTGACCTATGCAACTTTGAAGGACCTGTTTTCGGAAAACGATCCCAAGTTTAGTCACTTGACCTACAAGGAAAAGGACGCATATCCCGGATGGGTTCCGGATATCGAACTGGGAGAGGATGAAGAGTATGTTCTTGTCTGGATTCCGCCCCAGTCTTCTTCAGACGACGATGAATGGGGAGAGAAAACCGACCTTCCTGCGCCCGAAACCTATACACAGGCATTCAACACTCTCACAGAGGCACAGCGCAGCTGCATGGACTGGCTTGAAAAACTGTACCTCGACGAAGAAATAAATGAGGACATGCTTATCGCCCTTACCGGTTCTTTGTGCGGTGTTAATCCCATTCCCAGAGATTTTACGGCAAAGCACTATAATGATGAGGAATATGTTCTTTTGCAGGCAGAAAACCTTCATGCCGCGCAAGCGTACCAGAAAGCTTATAAAGCAAGACAGGCGGGGCGTACGGCAGAAGAAAAAGCAATCACCGATTTAACCTTCGAACAGCGCAAGAATTTCGTGAACTATTTCCTGAAAAACCTGGAAAAAATGCTGGACAGCGAAAAAAGCAACGATCCTTTTGAAAAAAACACTCCTTCACCCGCTTGGCTGAAAAAAGCAACATCTGCTGTGGATTTTGTGAATGATTACCTTGGATATGTTAATGCAGGAGACAGTTTTGAAGGAGCGCTTGTAAAGACCGGGTATACCGCCGCTTATTCGGAAGCGGCAGCTTCGTTTGTGGCAGCCAATCCGATTATTGCCGCGTACGAAGGAACCATATTTTTCCTCTTCGGATCTTCCAAAGCGGGGGATGCCGCTTCTCTGATTACTACGGGAAAGCATATGGTGGAAGTAATGACGGATCTTGTTATCAATCCCTTTTATGAGGCCTGGAATTCATCCCGACTGTTTGCCGACGATAAAAAGTGGGAGGCTTTCCGTATGAGGTGGATGCAGGAAGAAAAAGAGGTCATAAATAAGCTTAAAGACACCCAGAAAGCTCATTACGGTCAGAACATTGCAAACTTTACTTACCTGTTCCAGGTACTTGTCAACACAGAAATGCAGCGTGAGATTTTCGAAGGATATTCTCAGCAGTTTGCAGACAATACATTTTACAGTAATTTCATGAACGACGTTTATGATGTAACTGTGAAGAATAACTTCTTCGGACAGATCATATATGACTGGGTAGTGACCTATTACAGCAAAGAACAGGATGTTCTTAACAAACGATAGAGCAGGAGGAAACCAATATGAAAAAAATAAAGATAATTGCGTTTATCCTGCTTCTTGTTCTTGTGGCGGGATGCGGAAAAAAAGTTGATAAGACTGGCACCTCTTCAGGCGGCTCGGATAAGCCTCTGCCTGTGGGAACACTTCCCGAAAAGAAGGTTCAGTCTGCGGACGATGTTATCAAAGAGGCGGAGAATGCACATTTTTCTTCGGGAGATGCATCGGATGAAAGCCTGTATGCGGGAGATGTAATTCCCAATGACGGCATAGGTCCTGCTTTTGTGCAGTCTCATACTCCGGATGAATTCCCGACGTATCCTTACGATGAAGAGTTTTTCACACCGGATTCGGGAGACTACCTTATAGCGTCCTTTGAAAAGAATAAAACTATCATCTATTCCTTTGACGCATCGGGTGAGTGTAAATCCATCCGCGGCCGTATAGTATACGAATCCAGGGATGCGCTTCTTAAGGCCAACTCCGACAAGAATCTTACGGAGGGTACATACGGAGAAGACGGATATACTTATAAGGACAGTGTTCTTTATTACAACATGCCGGAGGACGGGGTGTTTGCGGCTTCCGTTTACTCTGAGAAGTACGATCTTTTAAAGTCTGCATCCAGAGGCAGCTGGGATGCTTATACATACTGGTTTTCAAGACCTTACCGGGATGTATATGCTCTCTACGATGACTCGGCCTATCAGGAAGCCGTTGCTTCCATGGATTACGGTGAGGACACCGAAGGCGGAGAGGGTCAGGATTCGGATGAATACATCACCGAGGATGAAGTTAAGACTATAATCCGCAAGCTCATGACTCCGGGACAGACCGATTTTAATACCTACTCGACATATTTTTCAAAGGATTATACTTCCTCAACCATACAGGCATATTACAATATGGCCTACAGGCTTCCGGAGGAGTTTGAACACACCTATTTCTCCATAATATACAGTGATTCCGAGTTTACCCTGGCGGTTCAGTATTCCTACACTGTTCCTGCAGGATATACCCCCGGGGACAAGCTTGACAACTTCGTATTCACCGCACCCCTTGTCAAGGAAGACGGAAACTGGGTATTCGCAACCACAGAACTGTATAATTCCTACAGAGCGGAATACTATCCTCGTATTCTGACGGAAGATGCAAATTACTTTTCTTCAAACGGCTGCTACCTTTATAAACAGTGGATTCCTTTCCCCATGGATGATGCATTGTTCATTGATTCGGTGTTCTATGCAAGGGTGATTGAAATCTACTACGATTTCGACGGAAATATATGTGCAACCATCTACATTGCCAATGACCTGGATAACTATCTTACATTGGCCACCGTGGAAAGTCTTGTAATTCTGGGAGACGGCAACGTGGTTGCATCCGTGGGTACCACCATAGGCCTTCCTGTGGCGCCTCATCAGGCTACGGTAATCACTCTTACCATTCCGCCCGAGTATCAGAACGGAAACGGTTACAACAATATGAGCGTAGGCGAATTTATCTTCACAACCCAGTATTAAAGCAAAAAGAAAGGACTTCGTTATTCGAAGTCCTTTTTCTTTTTCAGATATTCTTTTTTGATGAACTTAAAGGTTTCTTTCTCCCCTTTATCTTTGAGCATTCCGAGGATAAAAACCAGCTCCTCGTAGTTCTTTTCGTGCATGTGACGCTCAGATTCCCTGGTGGTCAGGTACTCGTAAGCGGCGGCATCGGTGTAGGTTTTGCCGCGATAGACTTTGCTTGCGGCAATCCTGTCCATAACGGATTCAACGAAGTATTTCCGGGGCATTTCCACATATTCAAGAGGTTTTCCCGTTTTAAAGGAATAGTCGGTCCAATACTCGAAGTGGTGTTTGTTGCGGCCTTTGTGGTGAAGCCAGGCCTCGGAATAGCCCTTGTCCATTCTTTCGGCCACGTTGGGACTGCGGGTACCCTGAAAATAGCGGACTCCCTGCCAGAACTCGGTGGGGGAATATTTGGAAAGATCGTGGGTGAGCCCCTGCCAGTAGAGACCTACTTTGAAACAGCCCCGGCGCACCAGACGTCTGTGACGGTTTATGGTATGAAGGTGTAAAAAGAAAGCTTTAAGGGGACTGACACGGTCCTTGTCACAGGCGGTGAGAAGCCGGCTTCCTTTGTAGACTATGGTCATGTTTATGTGCTTTTTGCCGCTAAGGATGTGGCGGAGAAAGAACTTGTCCCCCTCCCAGAGAGGAAGTGAGAGGATCTCATCGGCGGGGATCCATTTAAGGTCTCCCTCATCGCAGGAGGTGATGGTTCTTTCGTCGCTGTGGGCGGTAAAGAGATGCATTTCTTCGGCTTCAAATTCATCGGAGCGGAAATCGATGATGCCCTTATATTCGAATTCTGTCAGGGAGAGACCTGTTTCTTCTTTGACTTCCCTTAACATGCAGGCTTCGGGGCCTTCACCCGGCAGGAATTTGCCGCCCACTCCGATCCATTTGCCGGAATTGGGGTCATTGTCCTTTTTGTTACGAAGGAGCATGAGGTAATCATTGTTGTTTTCGATGTAGCAAAGAGTTGATCTGATCATAGGTGATTAGCTGTGCCCTTTTGTTTTTTATCAGTATATCACCATATCGGGGAAAAAGTTTAAGAATATCTTATAAAGAAGCAAAATAATTGGGTGCGGCGGTAAAATATGGTATATTAATCTATGAGATTTTTGACCGGGAGGTGTGACTGTGCACAGACTGTATGTTAAAGACAATATAACCATCTTTTGGAACTCGGACAAGTGTTATCACGCCAAGAAATGCGTAACGGGCTGCCCCGAAGTGTTCAACATAAACAGAAAGCCCTGGATCGATCCGACAGGCGCCGACAGCACCAAGATCTGGCAGACGGTGGAAAAATGTCCCTCGGGAGCACTTACCGTAACCTACAATCACGATGTGGATGTGATCTACGATGAAGCCGGTCAAAGAAGTGTGGCTCTTCACGGTACGGACATGATCGGGGAGTGTGACTACGAGGTAACCGCCGACGGCTGGAACATCTGTCACACGGAAGTCAGCCCCGAGTTTGGCGGAAAACAGATAGCAAAGAGGCTGGTGTTCAAACTTCTCGAGGAGGCTGAAAAAAGAAAGATCTCCATAGCGGCCACATGTTCTTATGCGGATAAACTGATAAGGTAGTGTCTTTACCGTTATCTTTTAAAGAACAGTTGCTAATGCGCTGTTTTGGTGGTAATATGTTTCACAACACTTTAACGAAATAGCGTAACAGAGTGAGGAGCGGATATGTGGGAGAAGAAATGCATGAGGATAGTTGTAAAGGTGGGAACCTCCACTCTTACACACGATTCCGGAGCAGCCAATTTACAGAGCATGGAGCGTCTTGTGAGAGTCCTTGCGGATCTGGTGGGATACGGCCACGAGGTGGTACTTGTCACCAGCGGTGCCATAGCGGTTGGGACCAATAAGTTAAGGCTTCAGGAGCGACCCAAGGAATTAAGGCTCAAGCAGGCGGCAGCAGCCGTAGGTCAGTGCGAACTCATGCACTTTTACGATAAACTTTTCGGAGAATATAACAGGGGAGTGGCGCAGATCCTTCTTACGGACGATGACGTGGCAGACCCCGTTCGCAGCGGACACCTTTCCGGTACCTGCAGGAAGCTTCTTGAAATGGGTATCATTCCCATAGTCAATGAAAACGACTCGGTTTCTTCTGCCGAGATCGAGACCGGGGAGAACAAGGTCCTCGGTGACAACGATACGCTTTCTGCCATTGTGGCAAAGCTTTGCGAAGCGGATCTTCTGATTCTTCTGTCCGACATAGACGGTCTCTACGATGCAGACCCTCATATAAACAAAGATGCAAAGATAATACCTGTGGTCACGGAAATAACCCCGAAACTCCTTGAAATGGCAGGGGGCAAGGGCACCTGGCGCGGTACCGGCGGAATGGTCACCAAACTATCTGCCGCAAAGATATCCATGGAATCGGGCTTTGACATGGTCATCGCCAACGGATCACGACCCGAGGACATATACGATATCGTGGCGGGCAAAGAGATCGGCACCAGATTTGTGGGAGCCGTCGGGGGAAACAAAGCATGACAGAACTTGAAAAGATCGGCAAAGAAGCCAAGTCGGCATCAAGGATCCTTGCGATCGCGGGTACCGACTCAAAGAACAGAGCGCTTTTAAAGATTGCCGAAGAAATAGACAAAAGAAGAAAAGAATGGCTTTCAGCCAATGAAGAAGACCTTAAGGCCGCCAAAGAGAACGGCATGAGGGAGTCTCTTGTTGACAGGCTCACCCTCACGGATGCCCGTATAGACGGCATAATCAAAGGTATCAGAGAAATAGTGGCGCTTCCCGACCCCATCGGCAGTGCCGATAAGACCGACAGACGCCCCAACGGACTTATCCTTCAGAAAAGAAGAGTGCCCCTGGGGGTCATAGCCATAATCTATGAAGCCCGTCCCAATGTGACGGTGGATGCGGCGGCTCTTACTTTAAAGACCGGCAATGCTGTTATCCTTCGCGGGGGCAAGGAAGCCATCAATTCAAATAAGGCTGTGGTAGCTATCATGCGAAGTGCCCTTTTGGAAGCGGGACTTCCCGAGGCGGGCATCTCTCTGGTCACCGACACTTCCAGAGAAAGCGCTACGGAGCTGATGCACCTTACGGATTACGTTGACGTTCTTATTCCGAGAGGCGGTCGCGGACTGATCCGAAGCGTTACAAAGGAGGCCAGCGTGCCTGTTATCCGGACGGGAGAAGGCGTTTGCCACGTTTATGTAAAGAAGGACGGCGACCTCGATATGGGAGCGAAGATCCTTTTCAACGCCAAGTGTCAGCGCCCTTCCGTGTGCAATGCGGCGGAGTGCCTGCTGGTGGATGAGGAGATCTGTGAGGCCTTTCTTAAGAAAGCGGTGCCCCTTCTTTTTGAAAAGAACACAAAGCTCAGGTGCGACGAAAAGTCCTTTGCGGTCATGGAGAAACTCCTTAAGTCCGGAGAGATAAAGGGACTTTCGGCGGAGAGTTTCGATCCTGCAACGGATGAAGACTGGGATACCGAGTACGGCGATTACATACTGGCGGTAAAGACCGTTAAAAGCTTCGAAGAAGCCGTGGATTTTATCAACGACCACGGAACGGGTCATTCCGAGGCTGTCATTACCGAGAATTACACCTATGCCCAGCGGTTCTTAAACGAAGTTGATGCGGCTGCGGTCTATGTCAATGCTTCCACAAGATTTACCGACGGCGGAGAATTCGGCCTCGGTGCGGAGATAGGGATCTCCACCCAGAAACTCCATGCAAGGGGACCTATGGGTCTTATGGAACTTACGTCATGCAAATATGCCGTTTACGGAAACGGACAGATAAGGGAATGATATGAAAAAGTATGGATTCATCGGATGCGGAAATATGGGAGGAGCTTTGGCTGCGGCGGTTTCAAAGGCTGTTTCCGGAGAAAGCATCTATCTTGCCAACAAAACAGTGAAGAAGGCGGAAGACCTAGCGGCAAAGATCGGCGGCAAAGTCAGCGACAATTTGAGCATTGCCCGGGACTGTGACGTTATTTTCCTGGGAGTGAAGCCTCAGATGATGGAGGGGATGCTTGAAAAGATCAAGTCTGTCCTTTGTGCGCGGGATCCCAAAGATTATGTTCTTGTTACCATGGCCGCGGCACTTACCATTGAGGATATACGCAAAATGGCCGGAGGCAAAGCAAGGGTGTTACGGATAATGCCCAATACACCTGTTTCCGTGGGCGAGGGAATAATCCTGTATTCCTATGATGATACTCTTGGCGAAGAAGCTGCGGAGGAGATAGTGGGAGTCCTTAAGGAAGCGGGAGAGTGCGTTAACCTTCCCGAAAAACTGATCGATGCCGGAAGCGCTGTGGCAGGCTGCGGTCCTGCTTTTGCCCAGATGTTTGTGGAAGCACTGGCTGACGGAGGTGTGGCCTGCGGACTTCCGAGGGACAAGGCAACCCGTCTGGCTGCAGGCATGCTCAAAGGAAGCGCGACCCTTACTCTTGAATCGGGCAAGACTCCGGGCGAACTCAAAGATGCCGTATGTTCTCCGGGAGGATCTACCATCGAAGGTGTCAGAGCCCTTGAGGAAAAAGGCTTCAGAGGAGCTGCCATGGATGCGGTTTTGGCGGCCTATGAAAAAACACTTAAGATGAAGAAATGATGTGGATAACACATGCCCCGCAGGTCACTTGCCTGCGGGGTTTTTGCATGTATGTCCGGAAAAAGAAAATAATAAACAAAGTATAAAAAAAGAGACAACTCGGTTGACTTTGGTGCTATGTGAGTTATATTATATGTAGAACACAAAAGAACAGAAGTTTGCTTTCAGAAATCGAGAGAAGGTGATCATATGAATATAACGAAATTTACGCAGAAATCAATGGAAGCCTGCCAGAACTGTGAGAAGGTCGCTCTTGAGTACGGCAATCAGGAGATCGCCGAGGAGCATTTTCTTTTGGCTCTACTGGATCTTGAAGACAGTCTGATCCTTAAACTCATCGAGAAGATGGAAATAAACACCGAGCATTTTAAGGACCGTGTCATCTCTGAGATCGAGAAGCGCCCCAGGGTTCAGGGCGGAAAGCCTTATATCAGCGAAAACCTGAATAAGATACTGAATTTTGCCGAGGATGAAGCCAAGGCCATGGGGGATGAGTATGTGTCGGTTGAGCATCTCTTTCTTTCCATGCTCAAAAACCCGAGCCGTAACATGAAGGCTCTTTACGGTGAATACGGTCTTACCAGAGACCGCTTCTTAAAGGCTCTTTCCACCGTCCGAGGCAATCGAAGGGTGGTAAGCGATAACCCTGAGGATACCTATGATACACTGGCCAAGTACGGCCGTGATCTGGTGGAGGTTGCCGCAGCCAACAAACTTGATCCCGTTATCGGCAGAGATTCCGAGATCCGGAGTGTGATCCAGATCCTTTCCCGTAAGACCAAAAACAACCCTGTCCTCATCGGTGAACCCGGTGTTGGTAAAACCGCGGTGGTAGAGGGTCTTGCCCAGCGTATCGTTGCAGGGGATGTACCTACCGGCCTTAAGGACAAAAAGGTCTTTTCTCTTGATATGGGTGCATTGGTTGCGGGTGCGAAATACCGTGGCGAGTTCGAGGAAAGACTCAAGGCTGTTCTTGAGGATGTCAAGAAATCCAACGGACAGATCATTCTTTTTATCGATGAACTCCATACCATAGTCGGAGCCGGAAAGACCGACGGAGCGCTGGATGCCGGCAACATGCTTAAACCCATGCTGGCCAGAGGTGAACTTCACTGTATAGGAGCCACCACCCTGGATGAATACAGAAATTACATAGAGAAGGATATGGCTTTGGAGCGAAGGTTCCAGCCTGTCATGGTCAATGAACCCACCGTTGAGGATACCATTTCCATCCTTCGTGGCCTTAAAGAGAGGTACGAGGTCTATCACGGTGTCAAGATAATGGACAATGCCCTGGTGGCTGCCGCAACTCTTTCCAACAGGTATATTACGGACAGGTTCCTTCCGGACAAGGCCATAGACCTGGTCGATGAAGCCTGCGCGCTAATCAAAACAGAGATGAACTCCATGCCTGTCGAGATCGATGAACAGAAGCGTAAGGTAATGCAGCTGGAGATCGAAGAGACTGCCCTTAAAAATGAGACGGACAGATTGAGTATCGAGCGTCTCGAAAATCTCCGCAAAGAACTGGCGGAGGAAAAAGAAGAGCTTTCAAACCGTATGGCCCGCTGGGAGAATGAAAAGAACAGCGTAGGCAGGCTTTCCAAGTTAAGGGAAGAGATCGAAGCCTTAAACGGCGAGGTTCAGACCGCTACCAGGAACGGTGATTACGAGAAGGCCGCCGAGATATCCTACGGCAAACTGCCTGCTTTGAAGAAAGAACTGGAGCAGGCCGAGCAGGAGGTATCAAAGAAGGATCTCAGTCTGGTCCATGAGAGCGTCAGCGACGAAGAGATCACAAAGATCGTGTCCAGATGGACAGGTATACCTTTGAGCAAACTCACCGAATCCGAAAGAAACAAGACTCTTAATCTGGACAGCGAACTTCACAAGAGCGTAGTGGGTCAGGATGAAGGGGTTACCAAGGTTACGGAAGCCATCATCAGGTCCCGTGCCGGGATCAAGGATCCCAATCGCCCCATCGGTTCCTTCCTGTTCCTGGGACCTACGGGTGTAGGTAAGACTCAGCTTGCAAAGGCCCTTGCCGGAGCTTTGTTTGACGATGAATCAAACATGGTCCGTATCGATATGAGCGAATATATGGAGAAATATTCAGTATCCAGACTTATCGGAGCACCTCCCGGATATGTGGGCTATGAAGAAGGCGGTCAGCTTACTGAAGCCGTCCGCAGGAAACCGTACTCCGTCGTGCTTTTCGATGAGATCGAGAAGGCTCACCCCGATGTGTTCAATGTACTCCTGCAGGTACTTGACGACGGGCGTATCACGGATTCCCTTGGCCGGACCGTGGACTTCAAGAACACGATCCTCATCATGACCTCAAATATCGGCGCCGAGGCTTTGCTTGAAGGGATCACTCCCGAGGGCGAGATATCCGATGAAGCCCGTGCAGTGGTAATGAGCGAACTGCACCGTTCCTTCAGACCGGAGTTTTTGAACCGTCTTGATGAGACCATCATGTTCAAGCCTCTTACCGAGGGAGACATCGGCAACATTGCCGGCCTTTTGTTTAAGGAACTTGCGTCCAGACTTAAGGACAGGGAACTTAACCTGAATGTGACGGACGATGCCGTAAGATTTGTTGCTCATAACGGATACGACCCGAAGTACGGCGCCCGCCCTCTGAAGAGATACATACAAAAAGAGGTGGAAACAAAAGTTGCAAAACTGATTTTATCTGATACACTTGAATCAGGCGATACCATCGAGATTTATACAGAGGGAGACACTTTATGTTGCCGCAGGACCCGGTGATACTTTTAAGCTTTTTGAACATGAAACTGAGAGACAGGTATGCAAGCCTTATGGATCTTTGCGACGACCTTGATGAGGATGAAGCGTCGTTATTAAAGACCATGGATCATGCAGGTTATGTCTATGATCGGGAGGCCAATCAGTTCATAGGTAAAGAAGCAAGCAAAGGTTAGCGGTCAAGTGTATGGATATGGATTTGTTTCAGATGATGGAACAAAAGAATAAAGAAAAAGAATCACCCCTTGCCGCCAGGATGCGGCCCCGCACGGTGGAAGAGATCGTGGGTCAGGACCACATCCTGGGCAAGGATAAACTTCTTTACCGCGCCATCAAAGCAGATAAATTAAGTTCGTTGATTTTCTATGGTCCTCCCGGGACCGGGAAGACTACTATTGCCAAGGTCATAGCCAATTCCACCAAAGCCGAATTCTGTCAGATCAATGCCACCATTGCCGGCAAGAAGGACATGGAAGAGGTGGTTGCGGCTGCCAAACAGACCATGGGCGGCTTTGGCAGGAAGACCATTCTTTTTATCGACGAGATACACAGATTTAACAAAGGGCAGCAGGATTATCTCCTTCCCTTTGTTGAAGACGGTACCATCGTTCTCATCGGTGCCACCACCGAAAATCCCTATTTTGAAGTTAACGGAGCTTTGATATCCCGCTCCGCCATATTTGAATTAAAGCCCCTTACCCCTGAGGCTGTGGGCATTCTCATAGACAGGGCTCTGTCGGACAAAGAAAGGGGCCTCGGATCCTTTGATGCGGACATTACCGAAGAGGCTAAAGCCTTTCTCTGCGACCAGGCCGGAGGCGATGCAAGGCGTGCTCTCAATGCCGTGGAACTGGGCGTCATGACCACGGACAGGGATCAGGACGGCAAGATTCATCTTACCCTTCCCGTAGTCACCGAATGTATCCAGAAAAGGGTCGTTCTTTTTGACAAGGACGGGGACAATCACTACGATACCATATCTGCCTTTATCAAAAGCATGCGGGGATCCGATCCCGATGCGGCGGTCTATTATCTTGCCAAGATGCTCTACGCGGGTGAGAGCGTTACCTTTATTGCCAGGCGTATGATGATCTGCGCCGCAGAGGATGTTGGCAATGCCGATCCGCAGGCTCTGGTGGTAGCCACCAGCGCGGCTCAGGCTGTCGAAAGAGTCGGCATGCCGGAAGCCCAGATAATCCTTTCGCAGGCAGTTGCATACATAGCTACCGCACCGAAGTCAAATGCTGCGGTATGCGCCATAGAAGAAGCCATGGAAACAGTCAAAGAAACAGGAAACCTTCCGGTGCCGCCTCATTTGCAGGATGCCCATTACAAGGGCGCAGCAAAGCTTGGCCACGGTATAGGATACAAATATGCTCATGATTACAAAAACAACTACGTTAAGCAGCAATATCTTCCCTACGAGCTTAACGACACGCAGTTTTATCGTCCCTCCGACAACGGATACGAAGCAAAGATCAAAGAGCACATGAAAAAGATAAAAAAAGAAGCGGAGGAGTAGAATGGGCAACACGGGTAAAAAGAGGGTATGCATACTGTCACTTGATGCGGTAGGTCGCAAGGACATGGAGTTTATGCTTTCGCTTCCGAATTTTTCGAGGATCGTGAGAGAGGGTTTCTTTTGCGACAAAGTTTTCAGCACTTACCCCTCCCTGACTTATCCTGCCCACACTTCGATAATCACGGGCAAGGTTCCCGCAAGGCACGGCATCGTCTCCAATACTCTGCTTCAGCCCGCAAGGGAAACACCCGACTGGTTATATAAACACAAATACATTGATGGTCCCACTCTTTATGATGTTGCAAAGAAAAAGGGATATACGGTGGCAAGTCTCCTCTGGCCCGTTACGGGAGGCGCAAAGATAGATTATAACATTCCGGAGATAATGGTCACCCGTAAGCTTCAGAATCAGGTAGTGAGCTGCCTTGTCAACGGAAGCCCCAGGTATCTTCTTGAGTTAAACAAGCGGTTCGGTCATTTGAGAAAGGGAATAGAGCAGCCCTATCTTGATAACTTTGTGATGGCAAGTGCGGAGTACACCATCAGGAAATACGATCCGGATCTTCTTTTGGTCCATTTAACGGACGTTGACACCAACAGGCACAATCTGGGTGCGGATGCTCCTGAGATCAAAGAAGCTCTGGAACGCCATGACGAGCGTATCGGGAACCTGCAAAAGTGGCTTTCCGAGACTCGCCCCATGGATGATACGGTGTTTATCGTGCTGGGGGATCATTGTCAGATCGATGCTTCAAAGATCGTATACCTTAATAAACTCTTTGCCGACAGGGGACTGTTAACCGTAAAGGACGGATATGTTGCTGATTACAAAGCCGTTACCAAGAGCTGCGACGGTTCCGCTTACGTGTATATCAATGAAAAGTATGCTTCCAATGATACGGTCCTTGAAACCGTTATTGATGTGCTTAACGAGATAAAGGGTAATAAAGAACTGGGAATCGAAGAGATATATACGGGAGAAGAGGCTGCCGAAATGGGAGCGGATCCCGATTGCTTTGCCATGATAGAGGCGGAGAGAGGATATTATTTCCTTGATGAAGCGAGAGTGCTCACGGAGTCGGTAAAGGATACCAAAAATCACAGGATGTTTGCCATCCACGGCTGCAGTCCGCTTAAAGAGGAGAATATCACGTTCTTTGCCGGATGCGGTGCGGGTATCAAAAAGGGAAGCCGGAAAGAATCCATGCATCTTTGGGACGAAGGTCCCACCATAGCTAAACTCATGGGTTTGTACCTTCCGGGGGCAGACGGTGAGATCGTCAAAGAAATGTTGGAATAAGATCGGAATCGTATTTCCGGCAACAGATTGCTGTCAGAAAAGTTTTTCCACCAGATATTTGTAAATGTCCTGACTGGCATTTTCCCATTTTTCACATACGGAGGCGGCGAGTGCCTCGGTGGGAACGGACATGGTCAGGTTCACCAGATTGATCTCCTTTTCACGGATCACCAGGCTTGCTTCATATTCTCCGCTGGTAGATCTGTAGTAGTTGGAGATAACGGATACCTCATTTTTGAGCTTGAGACTGTTTTCCTTAAAATAGTCGTCTATTTCTTCTTTGATCCGGGTGCTGATCCTGTTTGAGAAGAAATCAAGGGTCTGTTTTCCCTCGGGAGTTATTTCAAGATGCGTACGGTTCCGGATGGATTTTGCTTTGACCATATCGGCATCGATAAGTTCCGAAATGGCCTGCTGCAGGGTCAGGAAAGTGGTATATTCGCGTTCCAGCACAAAGTCTCCCACCTGAGCTTTTGTAAGCGGGAATGTTACGCGATCCAGCATATATAAAACTATCAGTTTGTAGAGTGTAAGCGGGTCGTTGGTCATGTTCTTTCCACACAATGTGTCTTTACAAAAAATAAAATCTTATTTATAATCATAGCGTTAAAAAATATTTTTTCAAGCCCGTCAACAGTCTTATGTTCAATCACTGATTGCTCAGTGAGTCCTCAAAGATTTATATCCCAACAGCCTATACAAAATAAAAGGTCTAACAGGAGGAAGTAATGAGAGAAAAATACGAGTCCCTTGCCATTAAGGATTTGCGCGCCCTTGCCAAGATCAGAGGTATCAAAGGTTCTTCGACCCTGACCAAAGCACAGATCGTGGATAAAATGGTGGAACTTGATGAAATAGAGGCCAAAGCAAAGGAGCAGAGTGCTCCGGAACAGGCCCCGGTTTCTCAGAAGCACAAGGAAGCAAAACCTGAAGCTGCTCCTGCAGAGAAGAAACCCGAAAAGAATATAGTGATCGTAAAAAGGACTGTTCGCAAGTCATCGGAAGATGCCGGCGAAGGTTCCAAATCCGCAGCTAAAAGTGCTGCTGTCATAACCCCTGAGCAAAGGGAATCAAAGCCTGTTTCCGAGAGCAAAGCCGCCCTCAACCCCGAGCCTGCCATCGAGCCCATGATCGGAGCCGATAACAGGGAAGAGAAGAAGGATGATTCCCAGAATACTCTGGACAGCGGAATGGTTGCTCACGGAATACTCGAAGTAATGGGCGACGGATTCGGCTTTATCAGATGCGAGAATTTCCTTCCCGGTCCCGATGATGTATATGTTGCTCCCGGCATGATCCGCAAGTTCGGACTCAGAACAGGAGATATCATCGAGGGTAACATCAAGATAAAGACCCAGAACGAAAAGTTTTCCGCCCTTCTTTATCTTACCGCGGTCAACGGCTTTTCACCCGACATCATAGCCAAGCGTGTTAGTTTTGAAAATATGACCCCCATTTTCCCGGACAGCCGTATCCGTCTGGAAACTCCCGGCGCAAGTGTTGCCATGAGGGTAATGGATCTTTTGAGTCCCGTGGGAAAGGGACAGAGAGGTATGATAGTATCTCCTCCCAAAGCCGGTAAGACCACCCTGCTCAAAGAGGTTGCTAAATCGGTTAAAAGAAACAACCCTGACATTCATATGATCATCCTTCTTATCGATGAGCGTCCCGAGGAAGTTACCGATATCAAGGAAGCCATCGAAGGTCCCAATGTTGAGGTTATCTATTCCACCTTTGATGAACTGCCCGAGCATCACAAGAGAGTTTCCGAGATGGTCATCGAGCGGGCAAAGCGTCTTGTGGAGCATCACAAGGATGTTATGATCCTGCTTGACAGCATCACACGTCTCACAAGGGCCTACAACCTTACGGTTCCCCCCAGCGGACGTACTCTTTCCGGCGGTCTCGATCCGGCGGCCCTTCACATGCCCAAGCGTTTCTTCGGCGCAGCCAGAAATATGCGCGAAGGCGGAAGCCTTACGATCCTTGCCACTGCACTTGTGGATACCGGAAGCAAGATGGACGATGTTGTCTACGAGGAATTCAAGGGTACCGGTAACATGGAAATGGTCCTTGACAGGAAACTCTCCGAGAAGAGGATATTCCCTGCCATCGATATCGCAAAATCCGGAACCCGCCGCGAGGATCTGCTCCTTACCAGGGAAGAACTTGAGGCGGTCAACTACCTGCGCCGCGGTATAAACGGCATGAAACCCGAGGAAAGCGTGGACAGGATCCTGGATCTGTTCTCCAAGTCTAAGGGCAATCAGGACTTTATGGCCATGGTCTACAAGAATATACAGTTCTGATATTGAGAATGATTATCGGAGGTGATCCCTTTGAAAAAAGGTTTTGCAAGAAATTACCTGTCCGCCATAGTATTTACCGTTCTATTTATAGTATTTACTCTGGTGATCAGGTTTATCGATGTGGAGAACATAGGTCCCCAGGGCTCTCCTGTGGGACTTGCCCACATAAACGGTCCCTTCTTTGAGACCTTCGGATACAATAAAGTGCTGTACACGGTTTCCGAACTTCTGGGCTATGTTGCCATCGGCGTGGCGGCAGGCTTTGCGGCTTACGGTGTGTGGCAGCTCATCAAGTTAAAGAGTCTTAAGAAGGTGGATCCGAAGCTTATCTGCCTCGGAGCGTTTTATGCGGTGGTAATAGCATTCTATGCTTTGTTCGAAGTTGTTGTGATCAATTATCGCCCAGTGCTTTCCGACGAAGGTCTGGAAGCTTCGTACCCTTCAAGCCACACCATGCTGGCGGTATGCGTGTTCGAATCTGCCATTATCATGATCAAAGATCTTTTTGAGCAGAACAGGCAGCTTAGGGTTTGTGCGATCACGATCCTTGCGGTACTTATGGCGGCGGTTGTGGTGACAAGACTGTTTTCCGGTGTTCACTGGCTTACCGATATAATCGGAGGCATCATTCTTTCACTTGGACTTTGCTTCATATTTAAGGGAGTGACCGAACAAACAGGAAACAAATAAAAAACTCTTGACGAGGCATTTGTTATGTGATACTCTTGCATAGCAAAGAGCAACGACTCTTTTTTTTGTGCTGTAAATTTTCGAATAATAATCAGTCAACTAACGCGGAGGTAAAGATATGCGTACAAAGATTACATTGGCATGCACCGAGTGCAAGCAGCGTAACTACAACACCACTAAGGAAAAGAAGAATCATCCCGATCGTATGGAGACCAAGAAGTACTGCAGATTCTGCAAGCGTCACACATTACATAAGGAAACCAAGTAATTTAGCCGCTTGATAACCGGTCTTTTTCAAGACCGATAAAGGAGATTATCATGGGAAATTCTGAAACCAAGAAAGAGCAGAAGACAGGCTTTTTCAAAACGGTTGCCGTTGAATTTAAGAAGATTATCTGGCCCAGCAAGGAATCCGTATTTAAGCAGTCTGTAGCTGTTACCGCAGTGGCTCTCGCAGTGGGAGTTATGGTTGCTTTGTTCGATTTTCTTATTCAGTACGGTGTAAATTTCATCACACAGTAAAGGAAGGTCGGTTACATGGCAGAAGCAAACTGGTATGTTGCGCATACTTATTCCGGATATGAAAAGAAGGTACAGGACAGCCTTGAGAAGACCATAGTCAATCGTCATCTTGAGGATGAGATCCTTGAAGTCAGGGTTCCGGTTCAGGATGTTGTAGAACTTGACAAGAACGGTGTGCCCAAGACTAAGCAGAAGAAAATGTTCCCCGGCTATGTACTGGTCAAGATGGTAATGAATGACGACACATGGTATGTTGTCAGAAATACTAGAGGTGTTACCGGATTCGTAGGTCCCGGAAGCAAGCCGGTGCCTTTGACAGAGGCTGAGATGAAGTCTCTGGGTATCCGCGGCGAGAATGTTTCCGTGGATTTCAAGGAAGGCGATACCATTACGGTTGTTGCCGGTGTATGGAAGAATACGGTGGGCGTTGTAAACCGTATGGATTACAGCAAGCAGACAGCCACCATCAACGTGGAACTCTTCGGACGCGAGACTCCCGTAGAGATAAGCTTTGCGGAGATCCGCGCAATGAATTGATCGTTTTGATATTTAGACCGAAAGGTTTTAAATATATCATCTTTTGACGTGGGAGCGCTCCCCGTTCTTCGAGGTAAGCGCGCCTAACCACATATTTATCAGGAGGTGCCGTTATGGCAAAGAAAGTAGAAGGATACATCAAGTTACAGATTCCTGCCGGCAAAGCAACACCCGCTCCCCCGGTTGGACCCGCTCTTGGTCAGCACGGTGTTAACATCGTGGAATTCACCAAGCAGTTCAATGCAAAGACAGCTGATATGGGCGATACCATCGTTCCCGTAATCATCACTGTTTATTCCGAC
>JAEEGT010000171.1 GCA_016280465.1 Lachnospiraceae bacterium
AAGGCCGGTACATTTAAGCATTATGAGCACCAACGCGATATATACGTTACCGTAGCCCGCAAAGTAGGCCACCACGTCCATTACGATGGCAAACAAAAGTCCGGCACAAAGAACATTGTATTTATCAAATTTCCTGGCAAGAACAGGAACGATGGCGGAAACCACGATAACCGACAGAGCCACGCCGGCAGCAATGAGTGTTGCCATATCTTCCCGGCCGAGACAGATCCTTCCCATGTAGATGGCCATTTTCTGTTCAACACTTGAAAGACCCAGAAGAAGCATGGCCAGAAGCACCACAAACAGATACTTGTTGTGCTTTAAGTATTTGAGCATATCCTTAAAGTGCGGATTCTCCGAAGCAAGAGTGGCTTCCGTATGCCTTTCTTTGGCTGTAAAAAGAAGCGGGATCATGAGAACCACGGAAACCGCGATAAACACAACACAGGCCGTGAACCAGCCAAGGCGTGGCCTGATGGCGGGAATAAGAACGGTTGCCAGCACACCGCCCACCATGGCCCAAAGCTTTCCACCGGCGATTATGGAGGTTCGCTCAGTCACATTTGAAGTCATGACGGTGGTAACGGCGAAGGCGGGAGTATCCTGGATCGTGTAAGCCATGTCAAAGAGAATGTAGGCCACAAGGAACCAGACGATCTTGGCGGTGGAAGAAATGTTTTTTGGAATCGCAAACAATGCAACGGTGGTAATACCGACGGCAGAAGTGCCGATCCTGATCCAGGGCACGAACTTCTGTCCGTTTTTGAATATGTGACGATCGACTATGTAGCCAAAAAGAACATCATTGATGGCGTCCCAGAGTTTGGGGACGATAAGGATGAGTGCAGCGGTAGCGGCCGCTATTCCTATGTCTGTGAGGAATGTCTCGATGTAACCCGCAAATCCCCACAAAAGGTTTTGCCCAAGAAAGAAAGCACAGTAGGCTATGTATTCTTTCTTTGTTGATTCGTAACCCTCTCGTTTTTTACTCAATGTAATACCCCTCCTGATTTATGGATTTAAGAAATTTATAACCTCCTCATAGAAGCGCACCCGTTCTTCGGGGGCTCCATGGTATATCTCATGCCTGGATTCGGGAAAGAAAATGTACTTCCCATTAGGTAAACTTTCCGCAAACTTTCTTATATAAGTCTCATCCACCAGCCTGTCGTGACCTGCGCCAAGGACAATGGCTGGAGCCGTGATCCTCGCGATGTTTTTCTTTTTCATAAGTCTGCGGGAAGCTCTGCAGGCAGCCAGTACCCAGTTGTAGGTGCCGCTCCAGGTCTGGTTCTTTACATCGCCGCGACGCATGTCCATGATGTATTCGTATCTTGCCTCGGATTTGCAGCTGCTTTCCGCCAGTCTCGATGCGGGGTTGAAAGGCCCCTGACCTGCGGCAAATTTCATACCCTTGCCGAAAAGCTTTGCAAGAAAAGAAACCGTCTCCACCACGAAGAAAGGAAATTTGCCCACCTTCATGCGCGCCATGGGAGAAGAAAATACGATCCTTGAAAAATCTTCGGGATATTTCTCGGCATAAAGAATGGCAACGGCTCCGCCCATGGAATGACCCAGAAGATAATTGGGAAGCTTGGACTTCCGCAGCTTTAACTGATAAAAATAACGGATGTCATCAATGTACTGATCGAAGTCATCAACATTAACTTTGGAAGGATCGTCCGCGGTCCTTACGGAATCTCCGTGACCTCTTAAGTCTGTTGCATATACCTCAAAGCCGTTGTGAAGGAGCACACAGATCATCTCGTTGTACTTCTCCATAAACTCGCTGAAACCGTGGATGATGAGAATGTTGGCCACGGCCGCCGGGTTTTTATAACGCCTGTAAGCAATGGCGGAACCATCGAAACTTTCAAAGGTTCCCCTCTCCATGGAAGAAGAAAGATAGGGCACCGCTTCCGAGGTGATGCGCCGCTTAAAATCCGACTCGGATTCAATTAGATTCAAACATTTAATCATGATTTAACTTCTCTCAATATTCTGCCGGCTCTGTCGGGGAAATTGCCGATAACAGCGTGAACACCAAGGCTTATCATGCGCCTGATGTCCTCTTCTTCGTTGACGGTCCAGGTGTTGATGCCGATGCCTGCTTTCTTACACTCTGAAGCAAACTCATCGGTGACTGCTTTAAAGATGGGATGAACATATTCGCAGCCAAGTTTCTTTGTATATTCCGCAAAGTCTATTATCCAGCTTTCCGTGAGGAATCCGTATTCCATGTCCGGCGCCAGCTCTTTCATGCGCATAACGGAATAGTGGTTGAAGGATGAGATGATGATGCGGTCTCTGAGGCCGTATTCGTCGATTATCTCAAGGGTCTTCTTTTCGATGCCCGGGTAGGTGTTGATGCCGGTCTTTAATTCGATGTTGGTGATGATTCCCGTATCCTTTATAAGATCGAAGTATTCTCTCAACGTGGGAATGGGATTTATGCCGTACTGTCCCTTGAATTTGAAAGAAGCATCCAGTTTCTTAAGCTCCTCAAGGGTTTTATCCGCTACATAACCGGTTCCGTCGGTGGTGCGGTCGACGGTCTCATCATGGATCACCACAACTTCCCCGTCTTTGGTAAGATGTACGTCCAGTTCTATTCCGTCACAGCCTGCTTCCACCGCCTTTTTAAAGGCAAGGAGTGTGTTCTCCGGGTAATTGCCCGAAAACCCCCGATGTCCGAAATTAAGTGTCATATAATAACCTCCCTGTAACATTAAGTAAGTGAATATAAGTTATTACGAAGATAATTATAATACAATAATCCCATTCTTTAAAGAATGATAAAAAGCATTTGAATTTATCCCCTTTTCATTGTAAAATAAGAGTCTGACAAGTTAATAGATTTGGTGCAGATGTAGTTCATCGGTAGAATGCAAGCTTCCCAAGCTTGAGAGGCGGGTTCGATTCCCGTCATCTGCTTTCGGCGCATTCGCAAGGCGCGAGAGTTTCGCGAGCGAAACTCTTTTTTTCTTTTTCCTGACTACGACAGAAAAAGGAGAATTTATGTATCAATTTCTTCTGGGGCTTCAAATTTGTGTTCTCGTGATCTGTCTGATTTGTACCATGGGTCTTGTCAGGCTTAAGTCTTTCGTTGACTTAAAATTCCTCATACTTGCCGCAATATGTGAAGATATCTATGCCGCAGGCTACATCATCGAGATGACAGCAAGATCTCAGGACGTTGCCATGGCCGCCTATGCGTTCCAGTACATGGGCCTTGGATTCGTGGCATTTTTGTACGCCATGTTCGTCTTCAGATTCTGCGGGGACAAGAGGATTCCCGGCTGGGTCTGGTACCTGGGATTTGCTTTCTGCTGTTTCGTAGTTTTCCTTGTCTTCACTTACAAACACAATAATCTTTTCTATGCTTCCATCGAATATGTTCAGGACGGACTGTTTCCTCACGTAAATACAAAGAAGGGTATCGTCTTTATCATCTTTGGCATCTGGGAGGGTCTG
>JAEEGT010000172.1 GCA_016280465.1 Lachnospiraceae bacterium
ACATGGTCAGGTACTATTGTTTCCTGTGCCTTGCGGGAGTTTCCCTGGTCTTAATGTCGCTTTCGGCAAATCTTTTCACTTTTTATCTGAATTACGAACTGCTGACCCTTGTGTCGGCTCCTTTGGTTATGCACGAGCAGACAAAGGAGGCCCTGACAGCGGGCTTTAAATATCTGATCTATTCCTTCTGCGGGGCTTATCTGGTGCTCTTTGGATTTTTCGTGCTGATAAGGTTCCTGCCCTCCTTTGATTTTATCAAGGGCGGATCGGGAGCTCTTTCCGCCGGAACCTCGGGACTGGCTGCAGTAGCGGTCTTCTCAATGATCCTTGGGTTCGGGGTCAAGGCAGGTATGTGGCCCTTCCATTCATGGCTTACCAGTGCCCATCCCGTGGCGGTCTCTCCCGCCAGCGCGATCCTTTCGGGCATAGTTACGGGAGCCGGTGCTGCGGGTATCGTGCGGCTTCTTTACTACACCACAGGTGTGGAGATCCTGAAAGGCTCCGTATTTCAGACCGTCTGGAGTATACTGACCCTTGCCACTGTCCTTATGGGTTCGCTGCTTGCTTTCTTTGAGCCGGTGCTCAAAAGACGGCTTGCATATTCGACAATAAGTCAGATGTCCTATATACTTTTCGGGCTTTCTCTGTTTAATGACGAGGGTTACAACGGTGCCATGCTTCAGTTCGTTTCCCACGCATTTGCAAAGTGTGCCCTGTTCCTTATTGCGGGAGCTTTTATCAAGGTGTCGGGCTGCGTGAAGGTAGACGACATGAAGGGCATCGGGAAAAAGCACCCGCTTGTCCTGTGGTGTTACGTGTTTGCGGCATTGTCCATGGTGGGAATACCGCCCACCGGAGGCTTTATGGCCAAATGGCACCTGTTGCTCGGTGCCGTTGCATCGGAGAATATGTTCATAAGATGGGCAGGTCCCATCGTGCTTTTGGTTTCGGCCCTTTTGACTGCGGGATATCTGTTCCCTCTTGCCATGAGGGGTTTCCTTCCCGGCAGGGATTTTGAGTACAGGAATCGTGATGCGGGACTGGGACATCGCTACGGAATCCCCATTGCCGTGCTGACGGTCCTTGCGGTTGCAGCGGGTATACTTCCCGGATTGTTCGTTAAATAAGCTGAGGAGATCGAAATGGCTTCTTTTTGGATGCTTGTTGTAATACTGTTTCCCATAGCCTGCGGATGCGGGATCCTTTTTCTGCCGGAGAAGAACAGACGTCTGTTTCTGGGGCTTTCCGCCGGTGCGGTCTTTGTTACTGCCGTGGCAGCCTGGGTACTTATACTGAACCCTCCCTCAGAGAGTCTTACCGTCTTTAAGTTCTGGGACGATCTGGTGATCGAATTCAGGATCGACGGCCTGTCGCGGATATTTATGGGACTTATATCGGGACTCTGGCCTCTGTCCGTCATATATGCCTTTGAATATATGGCTCACGAAGCAAATCCCGGTACTTTGAAGGAGAGGACCTTTTTCGGCGTATATACACTGACCTACGGAGTGACCCTGGGCATTTCCATGGCGGGAAATCTCCTTACCATGTACGTTTTCTACGAAATGCTCACACTTGTGACCATACCCCTTGTTCTTTTTACCCTTACAAGGGCTGCCATTCAGGCTACCAGAACCTATATGGTATTTTCACTGGGAGGAGCGGCCTTCGGCTTTATTTCCCTGATCTTCCTTATGGCCTACGGTAACGCTTCCGATTTTACCCTTGGAGGTATACTGGATCCCGCTGCTTTGGGCGGCAGGGATAACATATTGCGATTTGTTTATATCATGGGCTTTATGGGCTTCGGAGTAAAAGCAGCCGTTTTTCCGCTTAACTCCTGGCTTCCCAAGGCAAGCGTGGCGCCTACCCCCGTAACGGCTCTTCTGCATGCGGTAGCGGTGGTAAAGTCCGGTGCTTTTGCCATAATCAGACTTACATATTACTGTTACGGTGCGGATTTCATAAAGGGGACCTTTGCCCAGTACATTCCCATGGGGATAGCCCTGTTTACCATCATTTACGGCTGCGCAATGGCCATGAAGGAGAGACACTTTAAAAGAAGGCTCGCCTATTCGACCACATCCAATCTTTCCTATGTGCTTTTTGCGGCCATGATTTTAAGTCCTCTGGGACTTAAGGCGGCACTTTCCTTTATGATCTTCCACGGCGTTATGAAGATCACGGCCTTTTTCTGTGCAGGTGCTTTTCTAACAAAGGGCAGCAGGGTCTATGTGTATGAATTGAACGGTCTTTACAGGGAGATGCCTGTAACCACCACCATATTTACGATTTCCGCCCTGGCCATCATGGGACTTCCGGGACTGCCGGGATTTGCCGGGAAATGGCTCATCGCCGGTGCGGCGGTGGCAGACGGGGGCCTGATGCCAGTTATCGGTGTGGGAGTATTGATCGTATCTTCCATGCTTACGGCGGTGTATATGTTACAGCCTGTGACCAGGATATATTTTCACGAGAACAAAGGCGGGCTTAAAGAAGCGGCGGATCCGGGAATATGCATGATCCTTCCGCTGGTACTTCTGACAGTTGCCATGATCATCTTCGGTTTGTTTTTCACACCTTTGACCGACTTTATCGGCAAGGTTGCCCAAGGAGTGATATAAATGTCCATTGACGGAATTTGCGGATTCGGATTGAATTTTACCGCTGACGGATTCAGAATTGCATACGGTACTCTGTGCCTCCTGGCTTTCCTGGCGTCTTTTCTGTTTGCACCGAGATATCTTTCCCATGACGGGCATAAGAAGAGGTTTTACATTTTCTCCGCAGTGGTCCTCATAGCCACATTGGGAGTTTTCTTTGCGGCGGATCTTTTCACGCTCCTTATCTTCTTTGAGATGATGTCCCTGACCTCTTATGTCTGGGTCGCTCATGAAGAAAGCGACGGGGCCCTTAGGGCAGGAGATACCTATATGGCGGTGGCCGTCATAGGCGGACTGTTTCTTCTGGCCGGTATCGTGCTTGTTTACAGCGAGGCGGGAACCCTTGAGATCGCAAAGATAAGGGAAGCATATCTTTTAAATCCTTCCCTTTATCCCGGACGTAAATTCGTTGCGGCGATATGTCTTCTTGTGGGATTCGGAGCCAAAGCGGGTGCATTTCCTTTGCATGTCTGGCTGCCCAAGGCCCATCCCGTGGCACCGGCACCTGCCAGCGCGCTGCTGTCCGGAGTCCTTACAAAAACCGGTATCTACGGAATATTGGTGACCGGTCTTTGCTTAATGCCCGGAGTCGAAGCCTTTGGACTTATACTTGTAATTATAGGTCTTATTACCATGGTGATCGGAGCGCTTACCGCCATCTTTTCCGTGGATCTTAAGAAAGTCCTGGCCTGTTCCTCTGTGTCGCAGATCGGTTTTATGGTCACAGGCGCGGGAATCGCCACTCTTCTTACAAAGAACGGCACCCTGTTTCCGGGGGCGATTTCGTCTCTTTCTGCTGAACCCGCGATCCTGGGTACCGTGCTCCATATGGCAAACCACACCCTGGTAAAGCTTGTGGTGTTCCTTACCGCCGGAGTTGTATATCAGAATTGTCATGAACTTAACTTAAATAAGATCAAAGGCTTCGGGAGAAAGAAACCTCTTCTTGCCCTTCCTTTCCTTCTTGGGGGGATGTCACTCGCAGGTATTCCCGGATTTCCCGGATATCTTTCCAAGAGTATTCTCCATGAGTCTTTGCTGGAAGGACTGTCCGAGGCGGGACTCTCTTCGGGCGCCGTTGCACTTTCGGAGTGGACCTTCCTTATTTCCGGCGGGGCAACCCTTTGCTATATGGCGAAACTGTTCTTTTGCCTGTTTATCGAAAAGCCCGTTGCAGGTGCAGGATCTTCGGCGGAAGCCACGAAAGATTATGCGGCTGTAACCCAAAAGGTTGTGCTCCTGGTCCCTGCAGTTAGCCTTATTACGGCGGGCTTGTTCCTTTCCGTTAAATATTTCGGAACCCTGTACGAGTTTGAAGTTTTGAAGGGCGGTCTTACTTCCGTTGCCATCGGAGCTTTGCTTTTTGCCCTTATAATGCTCACCCTTAACAGAGGCGGAGAATACAGGGATAAATGGCCAAAGTGGCTGGATCTTGAAGAGAAGATCTACAGGCCACTGCTCCTTACGGTGCTTCCTCTGACCATCGGACTTTTTGCAAGGATCATGGACAGGATCACCGACAGACTGGCACTGTTACTAAGAAAGACAGTTTTCAGGGATGCGCCCATAAAGCCCGAGCGTGTGGAAGGTACCGTGTTTACCAGATTTGTGGGACACGGAATGGATGTGATCGTGGCAAAACTCAAAGGAAAGAGTGAAGTGGAGCCCGAATATGAGACAAGGCTTGCGCTCAGGGCCATGGAACAAAAAGAAAACAATCTGGTGACCATGCGAAGCCTGTCCTACGGACTGATGCTTGCATGCCTCGGTATATTTGTGATGCTGGGATTTATCCTGTATCTTGTGTTCATAAAATGATATAATCGTTGTACAGGATGATTTTCATTGGGGAGGGATCGTGATGCCGGAACTGATTTTGACAGCCGCCTGGCTTGATAAGACTTTTTACGGATTTGATAACGGGATATTGAAAGCGCTTCATTCACTGGGAGAAGCAACGGGTTACCTGGCAAATTACTTTTTCAGGTTCATAACTTCCTTTGCGGAGGGGGGATATTTTATGCTGGCGATGTGCCTTGCAATGATTCTTATCCCCTGCATACCTGCCATATACAGAAAGAACCCGGACAAAGCAAGAAATGTCATTATCTGCGGACTGGCAGGCTTTACCGCCATAGCACTGGGAGCGGTGATCACGAATCTGACCATCAAGCGGCAGGTCGCAAGGATACGCCCCTACGAAGCAACTCAGCTTTATCATGACTGGTGGATCCTGGCAAAGGGAAATATAGACAAAGAGTTTTCTTTTCCCAGCGGTCACACCACCTGTACCATGGCGGCTATGACCTCGATCTTTATCCGCTTTAACAAAAAGTACAGCTGGACAGCCTTTATCTTTGTGATACTCATGGGATTGTCCCGGAACTATCTTATGATGCATTATCCCACGGATATAATCGGCGGAATACTGATAGGCGGAATATCCGCGGTGCTCACCAATCTTTTCTGGGTGTTTGCATTCCGAAAGATAACGGAATTAAAAGAAGCAAAGATCAATCGGAGATCTTAACCACAAGGATATCGTCGACAAAGAACAATGAGCCCTGTTCAGGATAACAGGGCTTATTTTTTAGCCTTTCGTCGCTGTCGGGGATCCTTGTCAGTTCCATGTTCATCTGCTCAAAGTATTTAAGATATGCATAGTCGGTGCCGGGATAGGAAAGTACCGTTTTCCGCACGCCGTAGATATCGATGCCCGTAAGGTCGGTAAGTTCGGTAAGATAAGGGTTGCTCTCAAAGTTTCCGCTGAAAGCCACGGGAGTGATGCCGGGCACATATCCTTCGGTACTCTCGATGCGGGACAGGATACGGGTCATGACTGAGTCGGCGCTTTTTTCCTGAAGCCGGATCTTAAGACTTGTCTGATTGCCGTAAACACATAAACTCCATACGTTGAGGGAAATACAAATGATAATGACAACAGAGCAGATCTTCTGTATCCGGAACAGACCTGCGGGCTTTGTACCGGTATCTTTATCCGATACGGCGAGGTCTGCACAAAGGATCTCAAGTACGGGAATCATGACAAGAGCGTAAGCCATGAGGGGATGCTCCATTCCGCGGGAAAGGAAGCATACAAAGTTGATCCCGAAGGGGTAAAGTATCAAAAGAACAGCCTGAAGGACCATGTCCCACACTCCGGTTTTTCTTTTGATATTTTCAAATACAAGGAGAGTAAGGGCCAAGACTGTCCCGACAACTCCGAGAATCGCAAGAACGACGCCGATATATTCGCTCAGGTTCCTGCCGCTGAAGGAAATGGTGGTATAGGTAAGAGGATGTATTATGCTTTCAAGAACATTACCGTATGTGATCGATATGACTTTGAACAGGGACAGTTCGCTGTAATCTCCCATGTTTGCAAGCCCGTTATAGGTGTTGGAGGTCCAGATGTTGCGGGCATGCTGAAGGATTTTCCAGCAGGCAAGGTAAAGAACGGCAGCTACGGCAAATCCGGACAGCCATTTAAGGCAGCTTATGAATCTTTCCCTGAGCTTTACACCGCTTAAAGTATCCAGTATGAACCTTAACATCAGAAGCCCAAGGGCAACGCAGACGTAGGACTGATAGATCCCGACGGATGCGGCGATGGCAAGAGCGCCCAAAAGGGTGCAGACATATTTCTTTTTACAGAAAAGCCATGTTCCGAGGACGGAAAGGAACAGGGAAAAGCAATAGAGATCCACCCAGGGAAGGTATGATGCGTTGGCGCAGATAAAGGCCGGAGCGGATGCCATAACGGCCCCTGTCATCAAAAGGGCGGCCTTGCTTTTGATATTAAGCAGATCTGTCACAAGAAATATTGAACCCATGAGCCACAAAAGGGCCAATACGGATATAAGGAAGGGAGCGGCAACACTGCCTCTTATGAGGATAAGAAAGGGTTGCAGGAAACGTCCCAGGGCTATCTGCCAGGCGGCGTCATTCTGATACACCATCAACAGGGAATCTCCTGAAAAAGAAGTCTGGAAGAAGCGGTATCCGTTTGTAAATATATAGATCCCTCCGCCGAAAAGCGAAGCAAGAAGTCCCGATCTTTTCTGTTCGTCGGAAAATAAATGTGACAACATGATCTCTCCTTTAAGATTCATTCTGCAAAGTAATTATATACGATTGAAGGCTGAGGCGAAAGAGCAAGATGGGAATTAAGGATAGTGCATCCGTAAGAATCCTGTTGGTATGAGCTTCACATTATGCTATAATTCATGCCATGAAGATCTCAGGGGGTAAAGATGAAAACCGGCGTTAAAGAGAATCTTATAAAAGCAGGATATGTGTTGCTGGCCCTGTTAAGTACCATGGCGCTTAACTGCAGGTGGTCGTTTCTCGGAGGCTCCGAGGGCGGTTTTGTCCTGAACTTTCTGCAGAAGTTCGGAATTTCTTTCCAGGGAGTTGATTTTGCGGATATCGTTACGGTGATCGCAATTTCTTTCTTTTACCTGAAATTAATCAGGGGTTCCGCTTTTGATCTGCCGGCCCTTATCCTTTCTGCGATCCTGTCTGTTTTGTATATTCTTTGTGTTCAGTACAGAGATTTTAATTCCACTTCGTATCTGTTTGGTTCCAAGTTTTCAATCCTGTTTTTTGTTCTTGGCACGGTGGGATATTCCGCATTGCTGTATTCGGTTTTTATATTTTTAAAAAGCAGGACCGTGACTGCCAAAGCGGCATCGGAGACGAAAAACGGTGTACTGTCCCGTTTCTTTTGGCCCATTTCCTGGGGGTTTTTGATGATCTGCTATCTTCCCTGGCTGATATTAAATTATCCCGGATCCGGAATGCCGGACACCATCGTTCAGTTCCAAAATTACTTGGGAGACCGTCCCTGGAGCATGTGGCAGCCGCCCCTTTCTTCCCTTATCATGGGGTGGTGTTATTCTGCCGGCAAGGCTCTTGTTGACGGAAGTTTCGGTTTTTTCCTTTATGCTCTTTTACAGACCGTGGCAGCTGCCGGGATATTCTCCTATGCAATAAACAGGGTCCGCAAAATGGGGGCTTCCCTTAAGATCTGTATTCCCGCCATTCTCTTTTATGGTCTTGTTCCCATGTGGGGCGCTTACGCGCAGTGGGTAGAGAAGGATTTTCTTTTTGCTTCCGTCGGAACCCTCTTTACCGTTTATGTGGCAGAGGTGCTGTCTGAGGGCAGACTGAGTGCGAAAGCTGTGATCAAACTTGCGGTTTCCGGACTTTTATGTGTCTTTTTGAGAAATAACGGTATCTTCGCCGTGATACCTGCTTTGTTCGTACTTTTCTTCTATGTTTCAAAGAAAGCCAAAGTCGGGGTTGCCGTGATCCTTTTGTCAATCCTTACGGTTTATGAAGGGGTCACAAGAATCCTGTTCCCGGCGGTGGGAGTTGACGGGACTTCCGTTTCCGAGACCATCGGATTTATGCTTCAGCAGACTGCCAGATACGTAAATACCTATCCCGATGAGCTTAGCCCGGAAGAAGAGGCGGTCCTTGCGCAGAATTTCCAGTCCATGGAGAATTTCAAGGAATACGATCCCCAGTTCATCGATCCCATAAAGCGCTTTTACAATCATTCCGCCCCGAAGGAGTATTTTGCTCTCTGGTTCAGGCTGCTGATAAAACATCCCGGTGTATATGTGGGATCGTATCTTAACGGAGCCTTCGGATATCTTGCGCCTGTTGCCGCCGATGCGGGAGCCTGGATCATGACGGATTATTCCGGATATTTAAAGGACCGGATGGGAGTGGAGCATAAGGGATCGGAAGCAGGTCCCGATATCCTCATAGCTTTGAGAAACCCTTCCGAGATACAGATCTTTATAAGATATTTCACTTATCCCGGATTGTATACCTGGTGTCTTGTTTTCCTGTTGTATCTGCTGGGAAAGGGGAAAAAGAAAGGAGCCTGGGTTCCCTTCGTACCGGCCCTGATGACCCTTCTTGTGTGCACCGTTTCTCCCCTGGCCTGTGCCATGAGATATGCGCTTTTGGCTGCAGCCTCCGCGCCTGTACTGGCGGGATGGACCGCTGCGGTCTTACGAAAAGCGCCGGAAGCTGAGTGATATAAAAAAAGATGTATGATCGCATAAAAAAACCACCGGGTGACCGGTGGTTTTTTAGCGGAGTCGGAGGGATTCGAACCCTCGTGCCCCGGAGGGCAAACGCATTTCGAGTGCGCCCCGTTATGACCGCTTCGATACGACTCCATGATGTTCTTCCGACAGTTAAAGACCCTGTCGGAGGTTCGCAAATTATTATACGAATAACCCCTTGGGGTGTCAACAAATAAGTTGAGATAAAAATCAAAATAATATATAATGATTTAGAATGTGATTTTATGTCGGAGGCGGTCATGAAGCGTATCGGTATGCTTACAAGCGGCGGAGATTGTCAGGCTCTCAACGCAGCCATGCGGGGCGTTGTGAAGAGCCTTTCCAACTGTCTGAGCGACCTTGAGATCTATGGTTTTCTTGACGGCTTCAGAGGACTTATCTACGGTGATTACCGTATGCTTTCCGGCAGGGATTTTTCGGGGATACTCACCAAAGGCGGGACCATACTGGGAAGTTCCAGGACCCCCTTCAAGACTCTTGACGAACCCGGTGATGACGGGATCAACAAGGTCGAAGCCATGAAGAAGAATTACAGGGATCTTTCTTTGGACTGTCTGGTGATCCTGGGCGGTAACGGTTCCCACAAGACCGCCAACCGTCTGAGGGAAGAAGGCCTTAATATCGTAACTCTTCCCAAGACCATAGACAACGATCTTTACGGGACCGATATGACCTTCGGTTTTCAGAGCGCCGTGGATATCGCCACAGGTGCCATAGATTGTATACACACCACCGCAGATTCCCATCGACGTATCTTCATAGTCGAGATCATGGGACACAAGACAGGATGGCTTACTCTCAATGCGGGTATGGCCGGCGGTGCCGATATCATTCTTATTCCCGAAATACCCTATGAAATGGACAAGATAATCAATGCCATCGAAGAGCGCGACAGGAAAGGGAGCAAATTCACCATTCTTGCCGTAGCGGAGGGTGCTTTGTCCAAGGATAGAGCCGCACTGTCGAAGCGTGAATTCAAGGAACTGATGAAGGATTATCCCTATCCGTCGGTTTCCTACGAGATTGCCGATGAGATCCGCAAACGCACCGACCGGGAAGTCAGAGTCACCGTTCCCGGACACATGCAGCGCGGTGGGTCCCCCTGCCCCTATGACAGGGTATTTGCAAGCCGCCTCGGGGCCGAGGCAGGCAAACTTATAGCCGAAGAAGAATACGGATTCATGGTCGGAATCCGTAATCGTGAGATAGTTAAGGTTCCCCTGGCCGAAGTGGCGGGGAAACTCAAGACCCTCGATCCCGGGGCATCCATAGTAAAAGAAGCCAAACTCCTGGGGATCAGTTTCGGAGATTAACAGATGTCTTATACTGCAATGTATCGCAAATTCAGACCGCAGCGGTTTGAAGATGTGAAAGGACAAGATCATATAGTGACCACCCTTCGCAATCAGATCAAATCTGACAGGATAGGGCACGCATATCTTTTCTGCGGCACCAGAGGAACGGGTAAGACTTCGGTGGCAAAGCTTTTTGCCAAGGCCATCAACTGCGAGAATCCTCAGGGTGAAAATCCCTGTATGGAATGCGCTTCCTGCAAAGCGATCCAATCCGGCGCCAGCATGAATGTAATAGAGATCGATGCGGCCTCCAACAACGGTGTGGATAACATCCGTCAGATCGTCGAGGAAGTTCAGTATCCTCCCGCGGAGGGCAAGTACAAGGTTTATATCATCGACGAGGTTCACATGCTTTCCATCGGAGCTTTTAACGCTCTTTTGAAGACGTTGGAAGAACCTCCCTCGTATGTGGTATTTATTCTGGCCACCACGGAAGTTCACAAGCTTCCGGTCACAATACTTTCAAGATGCCAGCGATATGATTTTAAAAGGATCGGAGTGGATGACATATCCGCAAGGATCAAGGAATTGCTGGATATAGAGAAGCTCGAGGCAGACGATGCGGCCATCTCTTATATCGCCCGTTCCGCAGACGGTGCACTTCGAGATGCCCTGAGTCTTTTGGACCAGTGCATGGCCTTTAATTTCGGGAAGCGTCTCACTCATGAGATGGTCCTGGATGTTTTGGGAGCTGCAGACAGCGAAAGTTACAGCAATATCGTGAGAGCGGTTATCGCTTCCGATGTGTCCGCAGCTGTCAAACAGCTTGAGAAAGCCATCATGGACGGGCGTGAACTGTCACAGTTTGTGGTGGATCTCACAGGTTATTTAAGGAACATGCTCCTTATCAAGACCGCAGACGACCTTTCCATAGTGAACGATATGTCCGCAGAGGCATTCGAGCGCATCAAAGAAGAAGCAAGGATACTTCCGGCATCGGAGATCCTTCGCTACGTAAGGGTGTTCAGCGAGCTTACAAACCAGATCAGATATGCGAGCAACAAACGGATACTTACGGAGATAGCGCTTATCAAACTGTGCTGTCCCCAGACGGAGGCCAGGGACGAGAACCTGATCTCCAGGGTGAGATATCTTGAAAAGATAATAGAGAGCGGGTCCTTTGTTAAATCCGATTCCGAAGAAAAGCCCGCAAGGCCCGAGGAATCCGTCAATGTAAAGCCCGAGTCGGTGATATCGGCGGCGGCACCCGAGGACATAAAGAAAATAGTGCAGAACTGGCGGGCCGTTATGGAACGCATGGGCAGCGGCGATCACGTTTTTATCAAGAACGCCGTTCCTTCTGCGGACGATGAAGGGAACCTGATCCTTACTTTTACAAACCCCTTCTGTTATGCCCATTACATTCGTACGGATGCCGAGTCCGATGCCCAGTCCAAGGCCTTCGGAGATACCAAGGCTGTCATAGACAACTATGCGGGCAGGGATGTCTCCATAAGGATGGTGCTCCAAAGCAGCATGGCAGGTACGGAAGAAAGCAGCGGTTCTTTTGAAGAGCAGATAAGATCACAAATAGATATGGATATCATTACGGAGGATTAAATATGGCAAAGCGCGGAGGATTTCCCGGCGGCGGAATGCCCGGGAACATGAACAATCTTATGAAGCAGGCGCAGAGGATGCAGCGCCAGATGGAAGAGAATCAGAAAGAAATGGAGAACAAGGAATTTACTTCCAAATCCGGCGGCGGTGCGGTTACCGTGACCGTTAACGGTTCCAAAGAAGTAAAATCCGTTACCATAGCTCCCGAAGCGGTGGATCCCGATGATGTGGAGATGCTTCAGGACATGATAGTTGCAGCGGTCAACGAAGCTCTTAAGCAGGTAGATGAAGCCAATGCGGCTGCCATGAACAGAATGACCGGCGGTCTGGGAGGCTTCGGCTTTTAATGAACCTTTACGGCGGGCAGGTTAACAAGTTAATAGAGGAACTGGAGGCATTGCCCGGTATAGGCTCCAAGTCCGCACAAAGGCTTGCTTTTCACCTTATCGGCATGCCTGAGGACAAGGTAGAACGGATCGCCAACACCATGATAGAGGCAAGGCGCAATGTCAGGTACTGCTCATGCTGCTGTACCCTGACGGACAAGGAGATCTGTCCGGTATGCGCCAATCCCAAGAGAGACAAGTCTCTCATAATGGTCGTTGAGACACCCAGAGATCTGGCGGCTTACGAAAAGACCGGACGGTATACGGGGGTATATCACGTGCTTCACGGAGCCATTTCGCCAATGCTTGGGATAGGCCCCGGAGATATCAAGCTTAAGGAGCTCATTGCCAGACTTGAGGGAGATGTCAAGGAAGTCATTATCGCCACCAATTCGAGCCTTGAAGGCGAGACCACTGCCATGTACATCAGCAAACTTGTCAAACCCACGGGAATAAAGGTAAGTCGCATAGCCAGCGGCGTACCTGTAGGGGGAGACCTGGAATACATAGACGAGGTTACTTTGCTGCGCGCCCTTGAA
>JAEEGT010000173.1 GCA_016280465.1 Lachnospiraceae bacterium
CTTTATTGCCCTGCCGCGGCGGCGGCTTCGGCAGCGGCCTGTGCGGCTGCCACGCGTGCATCGTATTCGGCCTGTTGCTGCCACAGGATCTCCTGCCAGTTGTCTCTTGCAAAGAAGGTTTCGTCGTGCTGGCAGAAGCCGGTATGACTGTTCCGGTTGGCTGCAAGAGGATCGAAGTCATCGGAGATAACTGAGGATCCTGCCCAGAGAGAAGGATCTTCAACGGGGATGACCTCGGTGCTTCCGTAGTACTGGAAAGGACACTGTGCGGTGGCGGGCATATTGTCGTAGCCGCAGATCATTCCTACGAAGTGTACGTTACAGGTTGTGGTAGGCTCGGTACCCTTGGCAAAGTATTCTTCCTTGAGACAATCGTCACAGACGCCCGGGATAGGAAGCAAGCCGGATTTTGAGCAGATGGTTATCTTTTCTATGGTGCTGGGCATTGAAAAGCCTATATCCGTAAGGCCTTCATGTACTCTTGTCATAACGGCCTTGAACATGGTCTGGGCAGTTTTACTTTCGGCATCGGTAAGAACTTCGTTATTGTCAAACCCGGTCCAGCAGGTGGCCGTGTAGTAGGGAGTGAATCCCGCAAACCATACGTCACGGCTGTCCGAGGTGGTTCCGGTCTTGCCGGCTACCGACATGCCTTTGAGCTTTGCTCTGGTACCGGTACCGATCTTTACGCAGTCTTCCATGGCGCTTGTAAGAAGAAAAGCGGTCTCCTCGGAAACGGTCCTGCGGCTGACGGGCTCACGCTTGTCAAGGATGATGTTTCCGTCACTGTCCTCGATATAGGTGTAAAGCTTGGGCTCAATGTAAATTCCGCGGTTTGCGATGGAAGCGTAAGCCGCATTAAGTTCGAAATTGTAAACACCGTTGGTGAGTCCGCCGAGAGCAAGAGGCTGACCGATGTCGGTGAAGATCTGGTTTCCCACGGGTTTTGCTTCTTCCAGAGTGGTGATTCCGAAGTTCAAAAGATAATTGAATCCAAGCTCGGGAGTGATCTGGGTGATGGTCTTGACCGCTACTACGTTAAGGGAATAGTAAATACCGTATCTGATGTTGCAAAGGCCTTTGTAGGTGTCCTTGCCGTACCAGTTGGTAACGGGGGTTCCGTTGTAGTAGTTGAAGGGTGCATCGTTAAATACGGTGGCAAGGGTCATGCCGTAGGAGTCAAGTGCCGGAGCAAACGCAGCCAGGACCTTGAAACAGGAACCGGGCTGTCTTGCGGACTGGGTGGCACGGTTAAAGGTACGACTTCCTTCCTTGGTACCGCGGCCGCCCACCATGGCAACCACGTGTCCGGTGCTTTGATCTTCAACGGTAAAAGAAACCTGGGGCTGAGGTGTGAGGGTCTTATCCTCAAGGAAGATTTCATCGCCTTCGCCAAGGACGGCTTCCTGATACTGTCTGACGGCTTCCTCGGCATCCTCGGGGGAGGAGTAGAGCATGTTGAAGCTCTTGTTCTTTTTACTTAACTGTCTGAAGTAGGTGCGGAACATTTCGGAACTGTGGTTTTCGTAGGTTCCGTCGGCCTTGAGTATGGTAAGTTTGTAACTTAACAGCCATTTTACGTTGGCAGGATAGTTTTCTTCGTTGGCAAATTCCTCGTCGCAGATGGCCTGGATACGGGAGTCCATTGTGGAATGGATCTTAAGTCCGCCGCTGTAGAGCAGGGAATTGACCTGGGCTTCGTTGTAGCCGGCATCGGTGAGGTCATCGATGACCTGCTCCGTAAGCGCGTCCACAAAGTAGGAGGTTACTCCGGAATTGGACTGCAGGATATTGTTTTCTTCAATGCGGGAATATACGTCGTCGGCTTTGGCTTCGTCGTATTCCTGCTTTGTAATGAAGCCCACTTCGAGCATCTTGTCAAGCACCAGCTTGCGGCGGGCCGCATTGTCCTTGGGACGAAGGATGGGATCGAATTTGGAGGGATTCTGGGTGATGCCCGCAATGACCGCAGCTTCGGAAAGAGTGAGTTCCGAGCAGTTCTTACCAAAGTAACGAAGGCTTGCGGTCTGAACTCCGAGGGTGTTGTGACCGAAGTTTACGGTGTTTAAGTAAACCGTAAGGATATCGTCCTTGGACATGGTCTTTTCAAGCTGTACGGCCAGATACTGTTCCTGAAGCTTACGCTTTATTCTCTGGACGTCGTTGTCTTCGTTGATCCAGTCCGTAAAGACGTTGTTCTTTATAAGCTGCTGGGTTATGGTGCTGGCACCCTGTCCGAGAGCACCGTTTCGGAGGGCTCTGACACCTACGCTTAAGATACGGCGGATATCGATACCGTTGTGGGTGTAGAAACGCTCATCCTCGATGGCAACGATGGCATCCTTCATGACCTTGGGGATCTGGTCCGAGGTGACGGGGATACGGTTCGAATTGGCGGCAACCAGTTTGGCAATCTGTTTTCCGTCGGAATCGTACACGAAAGAAGAACGACCTTTGGGTGCCACGGTGATGGTGGAAATGTCGGGAGCTGCCGCAAGTATGCTTTTAAACATACCGATACCGAAGGCCGCGGCTATGATACCGGCGCCTATAACGACCACCAGGACCGCCTCTATGAGCAAAAGCAATAATTTATGGGACCATTTGCGTCCGTGTGCATTAAGGGCAACCTGCTGCTTATGTATGCCCTGTCTTCCATAGTTCATTTGAAATCTCCATTTCGCAAGGTAAATCTAACTAATGAATTATAACAGAAATCGCAAGGAAAAAGAAGAGTATTTTGCATTGACTTAATTTATCGCATCAAGTAAATTCAAATTGTGCGGTCATTTGATATCCCAAGGAGAGTTTCATGAACGAACCCTACAAGATACTTGTATCCGGCGGTACTGCCGAGACTGAATTGAAAAAATCACGGTTCATAGCTCATGTTTTCCCCGTGAACACCGAAGAGGAGGCTGCCGGTGCGGTCTCTTCCATGAAAAAGAAATATTACGACGCCCGTCATAACTGCTACGCTTATATCCTCGGTAAGGATGCGGACCGGGTCAAGTTTTCCGATGACGGAGAACCCTCACAGACTGCGGGGCTTCCCATATACAATGTTCTTAAAGAGAGCGGCATAAGAAACGCATGCGTGGTGGTCACCAGATATTTCGGAGGAACACTTCTGGGAGCGGGGCCTCTGGCACGTATGTATGCGGAAGCCACGAAACTGGGCCTTGAAGCGTCTGAAACCGCCATGATGCGCTACGGCATCGAATTCGGCATCAAAACCGATTATTCCGACGGCGAGAGGATCAGAAGATACCTCGAAGGTGATAATATAGAGGTAGTTAACATAACATATTCGGACAAGATGGAATTCCTGGCAAAAACGGGCTTTGAAGCCTTTGAAAAGATTCGTGAGGATATCGTTTCCCTTTCTTCTTCCAGAGCGGAAATATTTAAAGAAAAAGAAGCATATTTTATTGACAGGAACTGATTATTGTTTATATATTAAAGTGTATTTAAAAATGCTTTCATGGCAGTTCGAAAGGTGGTGGTTAAATTATGAGTCGAAGTAGAACCGAGACAGAAAATCCTCTTCCCCGAGCGGGACATAATTTAACAATCACATACAAGGAGAGATTGCTATGGAAGAAATCAGAGAATTATTAGAGACCAAGCAATACACCACCATTCGGCAGCGTCTGTCAGACATGTACGATGCCGATGTGGCTCAGACCATTGAAGAGCTTCCGCCCGAGGACTTTATGAAGGTGTTCCGTATCCTTCCCAAGGATATGGCGGCGGATGTATTTTCATATCTTGAAATCGATCATCAGCAGTTGATCATCAACTCTCTTTCCGAGCGAGACACAGCGAACATTATCAATAACATGATGGCCGACGATGCTGCGGACCTTTTTGAGGAAATGCCCGCCAACATCGTGAAACGACTTCTCCAGGTCGTAAGTCCCGAAACAAGAAGGGATATAAACCATCTGCTCCGTTATCCTGAGGATTCTGCCGGAAGCATCATGACGGTGGAGTATGTCGACCTCAAGGAAAACCTCACCGTGACTGAGGCCCTTGAGCGTATCCGTAAGGTGGGGCTTGACTCGGAAACAATCAATACCTGCTATGTGCTGGGCCCCAGCCGAAAACTGCTGGGAACCATCACCCTTAGGAAGATCCTCTTAAGCGAACCTGATGCCCTTGTCGGAGACCTGATGCACGAAAACACCGTTTCCGTGAACACCACCACCGACCAGGAGGAAGTTGCAAGGATCATCCAGAAGTACGACTTTACCGCGGTGCCCGTTGTTGATAACGAGAACCGCCTTGTTGGTATAGTAACCGTCGACGATATCGTGGATATCCTCCAGCAGGAGGCCACCGAGGATATCGAAAAGATGGCGGCTATCGTGCCTACCGATAAACCCTACATGAAGACCGGCGTGCTAGAAACCTGGAAGAAGCGTATTCCATGGCTTCTTCTGCTGATGGTTTCGTCCACGTTTACCGGACTTATCATCGGCAAATTTGAGGATGCCCTGAGCGCATGTGTGGTTCTTACCACATTCATCCCAATGCTCACCGACACCGGCGGTAATGCCGGCGGACAGGCAAGCGTTACCATCATTCGTGGTATTTCCCTGGATGAAATAGCCTTTAAGGATATTTTCAAGGTTGTATGGAAAGAGATCAGGGTCGCGGTTGTCTGCGGTATCACCCTTGCGATCTGTAATTTCGGCAAGCTGCTTTTGGTAGACAGAGTAAGCATGACCATCGCAGCTGTTGTTTGCCTTACACTTGTAGTAACCGTTTTCTTTTCCAAGATCATCGGTTGTACCCTTCCTCTGGTAGTTAAGAAAATGGGATTTGACCCCACAGTTGTGGCCAGTCCCTTCATTACCACTATAGTTGATGCACTTTCGCTGATCATTTACTTTACTTTTGCCACAGCGATCCTGCACATTTGATTCGGATGGAATTCACGTGAACATAGCAGAACTTTTCAAATTCAAAAAAACTGTATATTCCCTGGAGGTTTTCCCTCCCAAAAAGGCCGGAAGCATCGAGACCGTGTACAATACCCTGTATGGCCTGCGGGGACTGCCCGTTGACTATATCTCGGTGACCTACGGAGCCGGCGGAAGCGAGCAGCAGCGTCAGAAGACCTGCGAGATCGCATCCCTTATCAAGAAAGAATACGGCATCGAACCCGTGAGCCATCTTACCTGCGTAGGATCCACCAGGGAAGAACTCAGGGGGATCCTTACGGAGCTTAAGAATGCCGGGATCCAGAATATCCTTGCACTTCGCGGGGACATGCCTGCGGAAGGCCCCGTAAGCATGGCCTTTCCTCACGCCAGCGATCTTGCGGGATTTATTAGGGAAGAGGACTCCTATTTTAACGTTACAGGCGCCTGCTATCCCGAGTGCCATGTGGATGCGGCTAATATCGACGAAGATATAGAAAACCTGAAAAAGAAAGTGGATGCCGGAGTGACACAGCTTACCACCCAGCTTTTCTTTGACAATGAGATCTTTTACAGATTCAGGGAAAAGGTGGAGAAAGCAGGTATCAACGTGCCGATTTCCGCCGGTATCATGCCTATAGTCCGTAAATCCCAGGTGGAGCGGACCGTTGCCATGTGCGGTGCCAGCATTCCCACCAGATTTGCAAGGCTTATAAGCAAATATTCCGAATCACCCGAAGCCCTTAATCAGGCAGGGCTTTCCTACTGTGTGGACCAGATAACCGACCTTGTGGCCAACGATGTCCGGGGTGTGCATCTTTACACTATGAACAGTGTGGACACGGCCAGATATGTGACGGCCGCCACAGAGAGTCTCTTTAAGAGCGTTAACAAAGCATGAATCTGACACTTGACGAAACCGACAGAAGCGAGATACTCAGGTATCTGGGATACCGCGGTACCGGCCTTACGGAGCGGATCGAAGAGGATCTGCGTCGAGGGGTCGAGATCGCCAACGGGATCCTTCGTCCCGCCGCTGTCTGGAAGATCTATTCTCTCGACTATGCCGAAGAGGGAATTAAATTAAATACGACCGGTTGTGTACTTAAAGGGGAAAGCATAAAGAAACATTTAAAAGAAGCGGACAGGTGTGCGCTTCTTTGTGTTACACTGGGCAGAGATTTCGATGAGGAAGTGGAGCGTCTCATGGTCAAAGAGCCGGGGCTTGGGGTAATTCTCAATGCCTGCGGGATACAGGCCGTTGAAAAACTGGCGGATTCACTTCAGCGTGAGATAGATGAGCGTGTGGCACCCCTTAAAACGGGAGTGCGTTTCAGCCCCGGATACGGGGACCTGCCCCTTGAGACCCAGGGGGACTTCATACGGTTACTCAATACGGAGAAGACCGTTGGTGTGCGCCTTAACGAAAACTACCTGATGAATCCTTTAAAGAGCGTTACGGCTGTTTGCGGTTTGTACGAAGATGGAGCTGTACCGCTGAAATAATGCATTTCATGCGGTCATATGACGATGATTCAGAAGTGCCGCTGAAATAATGCATTTCATGCTCAGGCAGCTCCACTACGCTCAACTAACTTCTAACTTCGACTAGGCAATCTGATGTGTTCGCGTGGAAGCGCAGCTCTCACATCGCTTGCCAAGTCTTCGTAAGAAGTGGATTTTCGCTTCGGTTCCCGCTGCGTGTCTTTGCATTGAAATCATTTTTTCAGCGGCACTTTACACTTTCGGTTCAAATCAAATGGGAGAAGAAAATGAATTTATTTGATCGTATCTTAGTTTTAGACGGGGCCATGGGCACGGAGCTTGTTAAGCGTAACGCCCCCATGGGAAAGATTCCCGAGGAACTGAATATCACTCATCCCGAGATCGTTAAGGAGATCCATACCTCATACCTTGAGAGCGGTTCCGGCCTGATATATACAAATACTTTCGGCGCTAATGCCTACAAGTGCAAGCATTCAAACTACTCTGTAACCGAGATCGTCACCGCAGGTGTTAAGAATGCCAGGGAAGCCGCAAAGCCTTTCGGTGCGCTTGTGGGTCTTTCCATGGGTACCATCGGAGATATCCTTGAACCCTTCGGAAATCTTAAATTCGATGATGCCTATGAAATGTACAAAGAAATGATCATGGCGGGGGAAGCGGCAGGAGCCGATGTTCTGGTCTTTGAGACCCAGACGGATCTTCTTGAAGTCAAAGCAGGTGTTCTTGCAGCCAAAGAAAACTCAAAACTTCCCGTATTTGTGACCATGACCTTCGAACAGGGTGGCCGCACCTTTACGGGAACGCTTGTGGAATCCGCTGCCATAACCCTTTCTTCTCTCGGAGTGGATGCAGTGGGTGTAAACTGCTCCCTTGGTCCCGAAGAGCTCCTGCCCTTCGTAAAGCGTATGCAGGAGGTTACGGATATTCCCATAATCGTTAAGCCCAATGCGGGCCTTCCCGATCCCGTTACCGGCAAGTACGCCATGGGGCCCGAGGAATTTGCGGCAGAAATGAAGCCCTTCCTTGAACTGGGAGTATCCTGTGTGGGCGGATGCTGCGGCACTGCTCCGGAGTACATAAAAGAACTTGCAAAGCTTGCTTCTTCCTATAAGCCTGTAAAGGCTTCGAAAAACCTTAATTCTTATCTTTGCAGTGCAAGAGCCTTTGTGGATGTCAAGAGAGTCCATGTTATCGGGGAGAGGATCAATCCCACCGGTAAGAAGCTCTTTAAGGAAGCACTTATAAATCATGATATAGATTATGTCAAGAATCAGGCAATGGAGCAGGCTGACGGCGGTGCGGAGATCCTGGACGTCAACGTGGGCCTTCCAAAGATCGATGAGAGATCCCTTATGACTGAGGTTGTAAAGGAACTGCAGTCCGTGGTTTCTTTGCCCTTGAATATCGATTCCTCCGATGCCACCGTGATCGAAGCCGCATTGAGGATATATAACGGTAAGGCTCTTGTAAACAGCGTTAACGGCGAAGATGAGGTACTTGACAGGATCCTTCCTGTGGTGAAAAAGTACGGCGCTGCCGTCATAGGTCTTACCATGAACGCAGGCGGTATACCTTCTTTGGCCGAGGACCGGGTGAAGATCGCGGAGCATATCGTTGAAAGGTGCCATCATTACGGGATCGAAACCAAGGATATTTACATAGACTGTCTGACTCTTACCGCGGGCGTGCAGCAGAAGGAAGTTTACGAGACTCTTAAAGCCATCCGCGAAGTCAAAGCAAGATTCGGTGTGCATACGGTACTGGGTGTTTCCAATATTTCTTTCGGGCTTCCCAGACGTGAATTTATCAATACCACCTTCCTGACCCTTGCCATGGAAGCGGGTCTCGACCTTCCCATCATCAACCCCAACAACGCGGCCATGATGGGTGCGGTGGATGCTTTCCATGTTCTTGCGAACATTGACAAGGGCTCGGAGAAGTATGTTGCCAAATATGCCGACACGGTGGCGGAGAAAATAGTCACGGTCAAGAAAGAGGCAGCAGGAAAGCAGAGTGACGGAGCTTCCGAAGGGCCTGTTAAGACCATCGGAGAGTTTATAAAGAAAGGCCTCGGTGATTCCACAGCAAAGCTTGTTAAGATCATGCTGGAATCCACGGAGCCTCTGGATATAGTCAATAATGAACTGATTCCCGCTCTTGATGTGGTTGGAGCGGAATTTGAAAAAGGGAAGATCTTCCTTCCCCAGCTTTTGAATTCCGCCCAGGCCGCGGAAGCGGGCTTCAGTGTGATCAAGGAATACCTTGCCGCCAACAATGCAACCACCATCTCAAAGGGCAAGATCGTCCTTGCGACCGTTAAGGGCGATGTTCACGATATCGGTAAGAATATCGTAAAGACCGTGCTCCAGAATTACGGTTATACGGTCATCGATCTGGGCAAGGATGTGGCTCCCGAAACTGTGGTACAGGCGGTAAAAGAACACGGGGTCAAGCTGGTGGGGCTTTCCGCACTTATGACCACCACCGTTGTATCCATGGAAGATACCATAAAAGCTCTCAGGGCAGCAGGTCTTGACTGTAAAGTCATGGTGGGAGGAGCAGTCCTCACCGCTGAATTCGCAAAACAGATAGGAGCGGACTTCTACGCCAAAGATGCCAAGCAATCTGCGGATATAGCGAAGGTTGTGCTTGGCTAACTCAAAAATGTTTAGGCAAAATGCCGATGGATGATAAAAGCCCTCTGTGATATACTTCATTCCACGTGGGAGAGAGGTATATCACAGGAGGCTTAATGGCTTTAACTAACGAAGATTTACAAGCAATTGCACAACTTCTCGACGATAGAATCGGCCCGGTCAAAGAAGACGTGTCGGTCCTTAAAGAGGATGTGGCCGGACTCAAAGAAGACGTCTCAGTCCTTAAAGAGGATGTGGCCGGACTCAAAGAAGATGTTTCGGTCCTCAAAGAGGATGTGTCGGTCCTCAAAGAGGATGTGGCCGGACTCAAAGAAGACGTCTCAGTCCTCAAAGAGGATGTTTCGGCCCTCAAAGAGGATGTGGCCGGACTCAAAGAGGATGTGTCGGTCCTCAAAGAGGATGTGGCCGGACTCAAAGAAGACGTGTCAGTCCTCAAAGAGGATGTTTCATTTTTGAAAGAGAAGGTTGCGGATCATGATTCGCAGTTTGACTCGATTAATCGGGAACTTAGGGGCATTCATCTTACCATTGAGAATGAGTTAACACGAAACATCAGATATATTGCTGAGGGACATCTGGATTTGATCAGAAAACTTGATGAAGCCCTCAAGATCGAACAGGAAAAAGAAATGTTTTCAATTAGACTAACGTCATTGGAAAACGATGTAAGGATACTAAAGCAGAAGTGCCTATAACTTATTTAGGATAATACAGAATACAAAACACCGTGCAGTTAAAGATCATTGCACGGTGTTGTTCTTTTTTGAAGCCTATTTTCTTTGCTTTTACTGTTTTTTAAATCCTGCTCTCTTACGAAGTAAGGGATCAAGGATCTTTTTTCTTATACGAAGCTTGGTAGGGGTGACTTCAAGAAGCTCATCCGTATCTATGAAATCAAGTGCCTGCTCAAGACTTAAGATCTTGGGAGGGGTGAGGCGCAGGGCTTCATCCGCTGCGGAAGAACGGGTGTTGGTAAGCTGTTTCTTTTTGCAGACATTAACTTCGATATCTTCGGATTTTCCCGTCTGTCCGATGACCATTCCGCTGTAGACCTTTTCACCGGGTCCGATGAAGAGAAGGCCGCGTTCCTGAGCATTGAAGAGTCCGTAGGTTACGGATTCGCCGGATTCGAAGGCTATGAGGGAACCCTGGCTTCTGTAGGCGATATCTCCCTTGTAGGGGCCGTATCCGTCAAATATGGTATTGAGGATACCGTTACCCTTTGTATCGGTCATGAAATCTCCGCGGTATCCGATGAGACCTCTTGAGGGAATGGAGAAGATAAGTCTTGTGTATCCGCCGCTGGCGTGGCCCATTTCCTTTAACTCACCCTTTCTCTGGGAGAGTTTCTCTATAACTGTTCCGGAATACTCTTCCGGAACGTCCACATAAGCTATCTCCATGGGCTCGAGCTTCTTGCCCTTTTCATCTTCCTTGTAAAGAACTTCCGCTTTGCTTACTGCGAATTCAAAGCCTTCACGGCGCATGTTCTCGATAAGTACGGATAAGTGAAGCTCACCGCGGCCGGAAACCTTGAAGCGGTCGGTGGAATCTGTTTCTTCCACACGTAAGGATACGTCGGTGTTCAACTCCCTGAAGAGACGCTCACGCAGGTGACGGCTGGTCACATATTTGCCCTCAAGACCTGCAAGAGGAGAGTCGTTTACACAGAAGTCCATGGCTATGGTGGGCTCTGAGATTTTCTGGAAAGGAATGGGATTGGGGGCATCCACGTCGCAGATGGTGTCACCGATATGGATATCCGCAATACCTGAGACCGCTACGATGGAACCGATGGAAGCTTCTTTAACTTCAACCTTGTTAAGTCCGTCAAATTCGTAGAGCTTTGAGATCTTGACTTTACGGGTCTTGTCGGGCTCGTGATGGTTAACGATCACCACTTCCTGGTTTACCCGTACGGAGCCGTTGTCCACCTTGCCCACACCGATACGTCCGACATATTCGTTGTAATCGATGGTGGAGATAAGAAGCTGCGTTCCGGCCTCGGGATCGCCTTCGGGAGCGGGGATGGAATTTACTATGGTATCAAAAAGAGGCTCCATGGAGCTGCCCTGAACATCGGGATCGAGAGAAGCAAAACCTCCCTTGGCGGAAGCAAACACGAAGGGGCAGTCCAACTGCTCATCGGAAGCATCCAGTTCAAGGAAGAGCTCAAGGACCTCGTCGATGACCTCCTTGGGACGGGCCTCGGGTCTGTCTATCTTATTTACACATACGATGACGGGAAGTTTAAGTTCCATAGCCTTGGAAAGAACGAATCTTGTCTGGGGCATGGGGCCTTCGAAAGCGTCCACCACAAGGATAACGCCGTTTACCATCTTAAGTACACGCTCGACCTCTCCGCCGAAGTCTGCGTGACCGGGAGTGTCGATGATGTTGATCTTGGTGCCTTTGTAGGTAACTGCAGTATTCTTGGAAAGAATGGTGATACCGCGCTCACGCTCGATATCGTTGGAATCCATGACGCGTTCTTTTACTTCCTGATTTTCACGGAATACGCCGCTCTGCTTTAAAAGCTCGTCCACCAGTGTGGTCTTGCCGTGGTCGACGTGGGCTATGATGGCTACATTTCTGATATCGTTTCTTGTCTGTTTCATAAATCGTTTATCAGCAGGCAGGTGCTTTCCCGATGCGTGCCTGCGACGTATCGGGCGGTTCAAGGCATTCTTGGACCAAATGTTCGAAAATCATCACAAAATCGGTGGTTATTATATCACTGCAGGAATCGGCAGGCAATGTAAAAATCAACGAAAAATAAGGTTATTTGCGTTTGACTTTGTGAAAATATGGAAATAAAATCAAGGAAGCGGGAGGCGCAGATATGAACGATGACAGCAAATCCATAAAAAAAGACATAATGATCAACCGGATCCTTTTGACGGTGTTGATCGCCCTGCTCCTGATATTTATAGGCTTTTCGGGACTGTATGCTTACAGGATCTACGGGGAATACGCAAAGATAAAGCCGGTGGTGGAGCGTATATCCAAAGTAGACTTTACGGAAATTGAAAAAGCAATGTCGAGTCTTGACAAGGATACCGTGGCCAAGATAACCGAAGCCATCGACTCGGTATCGGAACTGAGCCGGAGCATCGACCCCAAAAAGCTTGAAGAAGCCCTGGACGATCTGAGCGGAGCTGCGGAGGATCTGAACCGCCTGAAGGAAGCCCTGGCCCCGGTGCTTAAGTTTTTCGGAAATTGACGTAAGATACATAATTATTGTTGACACCTCTGCTTCAAGGTGTTAGCATAGGAAACAACAAAAAACAGACACGGTAGAGGTTGCGCTTTTCATCAGTACTCTGTCGGACGTGGCGGACACGGACGATGGCAGGGGAAAGGGAACGGCGCCGAAGAGACGTTTTCGCCGGAAATCGGACTCTGGGCGTGCATGGAACACGTGCACGACTGTCATCCCGGAAGGGATGGGGAGCTATCAGATTTATTGATTATTGAGCGACCTGCCGTTTTTGGTGTGGTCGCTTTTGTTGTAGTTTGTCGGCGGTATCGAAGGATCCGAGGAAGGAAACTGCAGCATATGCTCCGCCGCAAGCACAAAGGAGGATTTATGAACAAACCCATTTTTACCGGTGCGGGAGTTGCTCTCGTTACCCCCATGAAACCGGACGGATCCGTTAACTATGAGAAGCTGGATGAGCTCCTTGAGTTTCAGATCGCCAACAAGACCGATGCCATCATTGCGGTGGGCACCACCGGAGAGGCTTCAACCCTTTCTCACGAAGAACATATTGAAGTGATCCGTCACACCGTCAAGACCGTAAACAAGCGTGTCCCCGTCATTGCCGGTACGGGTTCAAACAGCACGGAGACTGCCATCTACCTTTCAAGGGAAGCGGAAAAAGCAGGTGCGGACGCTCTTTTGCTTGTTACGCCTTACTACAATAAAGCCACACAGCGTGGCCTCGAGGAGCACTTCGTAAACACCGCCGAGGCTGTAAAGATCCCTGTGATCCTTTATAACGTTCCTTCAAGAACAGGCTGCAATATCCTGCCCGCCACCGTTAAGGCCATCAACAAAAGAGCCGCCAACGTAGTAGCCATTAAGGAAGCCAGCGGAAATATCTCACAGGTTGCCGAGCTTGCTTCGATCATGGATAAGGATTTTGCCATCTATTCCGGCAATGACGATCAGATCGTTCCCATTCTTTCTCTGGGCGGACTCGGAGTTATTTCCGTTCTTTCCAACGTTGCCCCCAAGGAGACTCACGATATCGTGGCAACATATCTTGCCGGTGACGTTAAGAAAAGCTGCGAATTACAGCTCAAAGCTTTTGACCTTATCAAGAGTCTTTTCTGCGAGGTTAACCCCATTCCCGTCAAGGCTGCCCTTAATCTCATGGGCATGAATGCGGGTCCCGTGAGACTTCCTCTTACCGAGATGGAAGCATCCAACAAGGAACGCCTCAAGAAGTCTTTAGAGAATTACGGAATAGAAGTTCTCTGCAACGAAGTTATCAAATTCAACGATTTGTCCAAGGATTGAGGAAAAGAATGACAAGAATAATAATGCATGGCTGTAACGGAAAGATGGGTCAGGTCATCACCGGTATCTGCCGTAACGATGAAAATATTGAGATAGTTGCCGGTATCGACATTGCGGACAGCATTCCCACCAACGGTTATCCGGTATATACGAACATCGATTCCTGCAAAGAAGAAGCGGACGCAGTCATAGATTTTTCTTCTGCCAGGGCTGTGGATAAGCTTCTTGATTACTGTGTTCGAAGAAGTCTCCCCCTGGTGCTTTGTACCACAGGCCTTTCCGATGAGCAGATCGCCGCAGTCAAAGAGGCCTCAGACAAGATAGCCATCCTTCGAAGCGCCAACATGTCGCTGGGGATCAACATGCTCCTTAAGGAATTAAAGAGCATTACGGGTATCCTGGCTCCCGCAGGCTTTGATATCGAGATAGTCGAAAAGCATCACAACCAGAAGATCGACGCTCCCAGCGGAACCGCTCTTGCTTTGGCCGATTCCATCAATGAGGGACTTAACTACGATTATGTATTTGACCGCTCTCAGGTGAGAAAGAAAAGAAGTAAGAACGAGATCGGCATTTCTGCCGTACGCGGCGGCAATATAGTGGGAGAGCATGAAGTGATCTATGCGGGCCCCGATGAGGTCATTACCATTACCCACACCGCATATTCCAAGGCTCTTTTCGGAAACGGGGCCGTTCAGGCTGCCAAGTTCCTTGCAGGAAAGCCTGCGGGCATGTACAATATGGTTGATGTGATCGACAACATGCTTTAAGGGGAAACACAGTTGAGATTCAGACCATGTATTGATATACATAACGGAAAAGTAAGGCAGATCGTGGGCGGAAGCCTGAAGGACGCAGGGGATTTTGCGGTGGTAAACAATGAATCTCCAATGTCTGCCGAAGAGTTTGCAACTCTTTACAGGCGTGACGGCATCACCGGTGCCCATGTCATCATGCTTAACAGCATTGACAGCGAATACTACGAAGCCACGAAACGTGAGGCTCTCAGTGCCCTTTCGGCTTATCCGGGAGGCCTTCAGATAGGCGGCGGGATCAATGCGGACAACGCCCGCGGATTTATCGATGCGGGTGCGAGCCACGTGATCGTTACAAGCTTTGCTTTTTCGGGCGGTGAGATCAAACTCGATAATATAAGGGCATTGGTCAAAGCCGTTGACAAAGAGAGGGTAGTCCTTGACTTAAGTGCCTCGAAAAAAGACGGAAAGTACTATGTTGTAACGGATCGGTGGCAGAAGTTTTCAAAAGAGGAAGTCACAAAGGAATTATTCGATGTTCTCAAAGAGTACTGCGCCGAGTTCCTGGTACACGGGACAGGAGTTGAAGGCTTAAAGAAAGGGCCGGATCTTGAACTTGTGAAGATACTTTCAGAGATCGATCATCCAATAACCTACGCAGGCGGGATAGCGACTCCGGAAGATATAGAAGAGATAAGACGGATTTCCGACGGAAAACTTGATTTTACCGTGGGAAGCGCTCTGGATCTGTTCGGTGGAAATTTAAAGTATGAAACAGTAAAACTCCTATCTGTTGCCAGATAGGAGTTTTTCTTGTACATTTGGTTATCCCCTCACTTAAATCATAAAACCGTATAGCTAATTCTAAATATCATATATTTGAGAAAAGGCACATCGTGTTGAAATTTAAGTGTATAAGAACTATACAGATTCTTATAACTTGGTTACGTTTACTGCCTGAGGTCCTTTTTCGCCCTGTTCAACTTCGAACTCAACAGCTGCGCCCTCTTCGAGAGACTTGAAGCCTTCCATGTTGAGTGCTGAGTAGTGAACGAAAACGTCGTTGCCGGACTCATCACAGATAAATCCGTAACCCTTCTGGTTGTTAAACCACTTTACCGTACCTTTTTGCATTACAGATACCTCCAAAAAAAATGTGCGTTGACTAGCAACAAATTCAGATTATCACATTAAAGTAAAAAAGTAAAGTGAGCAATTGACTCAAATGAACAAATTTTATAAAAAAAATCGCGTTTTTTCGCCAATACATTGGGGATAGACCTGTCTTGACAAGTGCCCTGTCAGGGTTATAAACTGTATAACATGGATAAAGAAAGCAGACGTAAGAAAATAATAGAGACCATCCGGGAAAATAACGGACCCATAAGTGCTACCGTGCTGGCCAAAAAGTTCGGTGTCAGCAGACAGGTCATAGTCGGGGACATTGATGTGCTCCGGGCCGAAGGGCTTGATATAATCGCCACCAATTCGGGATATATTCCCGCCAGTCATTCAAAGAGCGTGAAGATCAAGCTTAAGAACCGTCCGGAAGACACCTTTGACAAACTGTGCGCGGTGGTGGATGAAGGTGCGGCAGTTACCGGGATAGCGATAGAGCATTCTCTTTACGGAAAGATCTCCTGTTCCGTCAGGGTTTCCAACCGTGCGGAAGCCAAGGCATATACGGAAAGCGTTGCGGAAAGCGGCCTGAGCCTTGAGAGTCTTACCGGAGGTGTACACTATATAACTGTGGAAGCAGACAATGACATTATCCTTTTAAGAGTGCAAAAAGCCCTCAACGACAAAGGATATTTATGCAAATGATTGCTTTTTTCGTCAATGTTTGTTACAATACACAGACTGTTGAAGGTAAAATCGCGTAAATGTGTTCTTTTGCCTGCAGTTGCTTTGATCCCCGGTTATCTGTTTACCGGATATTTGAATTATGGCAAAAAAGAGAAAAATCAAAAAACATTATACAATAGCCGTTACCTCCGATTATTCCGTGGATTCCACGAAATATTACAGGTCCAGGTTCAATATCTTTAAACTGACCATATCGATAGCGGCCTTTGTGGTGCTCCTTGGTGTCGGGCTTACAGCCTTTGAATTCTACGAGCTTGAGCAGATGGAATCAAAGATCAGGGTTTTCAGGCAGCTTATTACGGAGCAGGAAAACACAATAAATACACTGGGACGGGAGAAGGCGGAACTGTCCACCAGAAACGAGATCCTTGAAGATGCCGTGGCCAAGGCTGTGATCGCAGAGGAAAAGAGCCTGGCGGAATATGAAGAACGTCATCTTCCCACGGGCTTCCCTTTGACCGGCTCCGCACAGATCGTGGATCCCGAGGAATTCTTTAAGGAAGAGCTTTCGGAGGTGGATGCCTTTTACGAAAAGATCCTTTCTTCCAAGAAGGAAGAGAAGAAGCAGGGCGAAACGGACCCATATGTATTTTTTGTAATGTCGGATGTTTCGGATGTGGTTTCCGTGGCTGAGGGCGTGGTGACCGCCATCAGCGAAGACAGCACCTACGGCATGTGTGTCAAGGTGGATCACGGCAACGGATATGTCAGCATATATAAAAACAGCGGCGACGTTAAGGTCAACGTCGGCGATGAGATCGTAAAAAACACGATCATATTTGTTGGAGGGGAGTCCAACAATTTCCTTGAGTATCAGCTCACCTATGAGGGTGAGTACATTGACCCCATGTCGGTTATGGCCGTTTCGGGCTAAGGAGGTAAAAATGGGACAGAGAGCTGAAAGCTACAGTGCAAGTAAAGTTAACAGCGTTATCGGAAAAGGAACGGAATTCGAAGGAACCATCCGTACTTCCGAAACTCTCAGGGTTGAGGGCGTCGTAAAGGGTAATATCTTTTCCGACGGAACGCTTATCATCGGCAAAGGCGGCAAGGTTGACGGAAAGATCGAGGCCGTTAATCTTCTTGTCGGAGGCGAGATCTACGGCGAGTTTTATGCATCCAACCGTATCGAAGCCAATGCCACCGGAAGGATCTACGGAAACATACACACCAAGAGCCTTATCGTTGATGAAAGTGCCATTTTCCAGGGCACATGTGAGATGCTGGGAAGAGAAGAGAACAAGAGCGTTAAGGACGAAGAGACCGAAGCGGCACCCGCAGAGGCTTAAGACAGATCCAAGGCATAATAAAACCTGCTTCGCTTGGCGAGGCAGGTTTTTTTGTGGCCTGAAAGTAGTTTGTGAGAAACTATTTATTCATTCTTCCGAATACCAGATCGTATCCGTCGTTGCCGTAGTTTAAAGATCTGTTCACACGGCTGATGGTAGCGGTGGAAGCACCGGTCTTTTCTGCAATCTCCATGTAGGTTTTGCCGGATTTCAGCATGGAAGCAACCTCAAAACGCTGGGACAAGGAAAGAAGCTCGTTCACAGTGCACAGATCTTCAAAAAAACTGTAGCATTCTTCACGATTTTTAAGACAAAGCACAGCATCAAAAAGATGGTCCACTGCTTCGGTTTTGATCTTTTTATTCATTGAAAACCCTCCCGGACATGGTAAAACTGTAGTTTCCGATACTCCCCATAAAGTCCAACTGATATTTTAGCATATTAAAGTTTTAAAGTAAACAATTAAAAAGATTGCACTTAAAAAAGTACAGAAAACAGTTGTGTGGTAGTTTTTGATACTATATAATGTAGAAAGCACGGATGTGTGTGGGAGGCTTACATGACCATAGATACAGATAATCTGATAAACAGCATAACTTCAACCTTTGAACGTATGACTTATATCGATGCCGACGATATCCCCGGCATAGACCTGTACATGGATCAGGTAACGGCTTTCCTTGACGAACGTCTCCAGAAGAGCGTCAGGAACAAGACCGACGAACGTCTCATGACCAAGACCATGATAAACAACTACGCCAAGAATGACGTTATCCCGCCCCCCGTAAAGAAGAAATACACCAAAGAACATATCCTTGTTCTGATCATGATCTTTTATTTCAAGAGTTTCCTTCAGATCAATGACATAAAGGAACTTCTGGACCCCCTGACCGAATCATATTTTAACAATAATTCGGATTACGGTTTGGGCAATATTTACAAAGAGATCTTTGACAAAAAGGGTGATGAACTTAAGGATATCCTTAAGGATGTTACCGATAAATACGAGGCTTCACGTACCTCCTTTAAGGATGCTCCCACCGACATGAGAGAGTATCTCCAGCTCTATGATTTTATCTGTATGCTGGGTTGCGATGTGTTTGTTAAGAAGTTGTTAATAGAGAAAATAGTAGACTCTATTAAGAACAGAAAAGAAACAGGTACAAACAAATACGAAACCAGACCCGACAAAGCGGCTGTCAAGGCGGCTGGTAAAGAGTCTGCCAGGGAGTCAAAGAAGGGCAAGGAGGATAAATAATGCAGATAGGCGATCTTGTAAATTACGGTTTTGATGTTCAGGAAGCAATGGAACTTTGCATCAACGATGAGGATATCTACAAAGAAGTACTGGAAACCGCCATGGAAGAGGGCAGGGAGAAGGTGGTCCTTTTTGAGGAATTGTTTGAAAAGGGTGATTTTGACCGTTACACCATCGAGGCTCACGGTCTTAAGAACGCCGCAAAGCAGATAGGAGCAACGGAACTTTCGGAGCTTGCCAAGGCATCGGAATTTGACGGCAAGGCAGGCAGGATCGATGATATCAAAGCACGTCATCCGAAACTCCTTGAAAAGTACAAAGAAGTCATTTCCTGTATCGAGAAACTTTTTTAGAGCAAATAATAAAAGCGAGGCATTTAGCCTCGCTTTTTTAATGCACAGACCTATTCGGCCGGGTCAAGGTTAACCTTGCCGGTCTGGACCGTGTGGTCCACCCACATCTTCAACGACTGGACCGTAGCTGAGATCTTGTTCATCTCGGCCTGGATCTTTAAGAAATCAGCCACTTCATCCTCGGAGATCTCATTGTCCACAGTGATCTCGATGAAGCGGTTTTTTGCTTTTTCCAGAGTGTTCAAAGAGGCCAGGGTCTCAAGAGTGATCTGGGAAAGATCCTTGAATTCCACTTCGGGAACATATTTCTGGCCGATGGGGCATTCGTGGGAGCAGAAATAGTTGCAGAGTCTGGGATTCTGATAGCACTTGGCCATGGCCAGGATCTCATCGGGATGGGGAAGGGATTTCTCACTCTCGATCTTTTCGATACGCTCCGCGGAAACGTAGCCCATCTCAAGCTCGGCCTTTTCTCTTGTATAGCCCATTGCCTCGCGGCTTAACTGATAGATGTTCTTGTTTTCTCTGGTGGATTTCTTGCCCATAACTCTCACTCCGTAAATATCTTTATAAAGGTTTGTGATAATGCGGAAGGAACCCTTCCGCACTTACTTTATACATAATACCATACTTTACACGTATATTGTTATTTTTTTCGCAAAAAGAAAAATACGAAAAGATAATTTGCATTTTAGTTTATTTATTGTTTAAATAGATAGCGATATACTTTTTACAACATAAAACAAACCCACCAAGGAGGGGAAACATGACAGCATTAATTCTTTCAATCATTCTTCTGATCTTCGGATTTGTGTTCATGGGACTTCGCAGGCACGCAAATCCCCAGGCCGCGCAGAATACATTCACGCTTTTGAGCGTAGTCGCTTTTGTACTCGCGGTGGCCTTCGGAGTATCAAGCATGATAAGAGTGGTACCCACGGGACATACCGGTGTAGTTACTACTTTCGGTAAGGTAGAGGTTGTGACTTACGAAGCAGGTATCAATTTCGTGGCTCCCTGGAAGAAAGTTATCAACATGGATAACCGTACCCAGAAGTCTTCGCTGAACCTTAACTGCTTCTCCAGCGACATTCAGGAAGTTACCCTTACCTACACCGTTAACTACCAGATAGACAAAGCAAATGCTCAGACCATTTACAAGACCATCGGTGTGGATTATTTTGACAAGGTGGTAGAGCCCAAGATCCTCGAAGCCGTGAAGGGCGTATTTGCAAAGTACAACGCAGAGAGCCTTATCGCTTCCCGTGGTATCCTTTCAAGCGAAGTTGAAGAGATCCTTGCGGATTCCCTTGCACAGTACAACGTACAGCTTGTAAGCACCTCCATCGAGGACATCGACTTTACCGATTCCTTTACCGATGCGGTAGAAGCAAAGCAGGTTGCTGAGCAGAACAAGTTAAGAGCCCAGACCGAACAGGAACAGGCCATCATCGAAGCCAATGCCAAGGCTGAAATGAAGATCATCGAAGCAAATGCTCAGGCAGAGAGCCAGATCGTTGCGGCACAGGCCGATGCGGAAGTTGCAAAGATCGGTGCTGACGCAGCTGAGTATCAGGGTATCAAGGATGCAGCCATCATGAGTAATCTCGGTGAGATGCTTTCGAAATATCCCGAACTCATCAAGTACTACTATGTGACCAACTGGAACGGAGAACTTCCCGAGACTGTACTCGGTGAGAATTCCGAACTTCTTATGCAGATCGGTGAATAAATAATCAAAGGCCGGAGGGCGCCTCGAAAGGGGCGCCCTTTTTTGTTCGATGTAACGAAAGCCCCGCTCGACCGACGAAGGATGTGACAATATCCGGCCATACGTAAAAAAGGCGTATATTTCATTGATTGTTGACCGATAATAAAATATAATTCCGGATATATGGTACACAGCGTTAAGATGATGCGCAGGAGGCTGTCATGAAAAACAGGGGAATGATCTTAGGGCTCTTTTTGATCTTATTAACGTGCTTTTTTGCGGGCTGCGGGTCCGCAAGGACCGTTATCGCGGATTCAGTCAAGGGGACGGTTAAAATCGCGACCGGGGATAATCTGACCGAACTTGTAAAGGGTGAGAGACTTGTGAACGGTCAGAGCGTGTCCGTGCAGATTTCTTCGGACCTTACACTGCTTATTGATTCCGACAAGCATGCTTATGCCGGAGAAGGTACGGAGTTTTCTCTTGAGGCCACCGGTGGTAAGAAAAGTACCAGGACCGAATTTAAGGTTAAAACCGGGAAACTTAAATTCAACATAGAGAATAAGCTTGGGGCAAAAGAATCCTTTGAAGTCATATCTCCCAATGCGGCCATGTCTGTCCGCGGCACGGTTTTCAGCGTGGAAGTCGTGGAAGAAAACGGTAAGACGGTCACAAACCTTTCTGTGGACAGTGGTCTTGTGGAAGCAAAGACGGTGGAAGGCGGAGTGGAAAGGACCGTATCCGTCGGCGCAGGGCAGAGCGAAAAATTCAGTGGAACCGCACCCAAAAAGGGAGAAGATGATAAACTTGCAAAGACCAAGAAACGCACCGGAAGAGAAGATGGCCCCAGAGTGCGTGTTCTTTATACGGATGATAAAGGCGAGAAAAAGGATGAGTACATAAACTTTTCCGAGGACTTCGAAGGGTTTGCGGGTAAACTGTACAAGGGCACCTGGACATTGGATCTTTTGGGTGAGCGTATAGAACTTGTTTCTGTTCTTTCCCTTGATACCGACGTAATAATC
>JAEEGT010000174.1 GCA_016280465.1 Lachnospiraceae bacterium
GATTCAAGGGTAAAGATCCCGAGGATCCCGTACAAAATGATCCTGAAGGTGTTTTCCACAAAGAAAACGGCACTTATATTTGCTTTGAATCCGTTACCGGAATCGGTGACGCGACTCACATAGGCTGCAAGTAAGGCGCCAATCCCGAACAGTCCGCACATGATACCGGAAAGAAGACCTATGACCACCTTTAAAGGCTTAAAATCCCCAAAGGATTTGCTGCTGAATTCACGAAGCAGCATCTCAAGAGCGATAAGGATGACCATCACTCCGAAAACAATCTTCAAGGCTCCGGCATCAACGTTTTTTAACAATAATGCACCGGGAATGCTGCCTGCCAGAAGAAGCAAAGAAAGGGGAAGCCAGATTCTGTGATCCAGCAGTTTTCTGTTTTTCCACACCAAAATAAGATTCGCCGGGTACCCTAAGATCAGTTCCACCGGCGAAATATTCACGTTGTCTGCCCGAAACCCCAGGATCGACGTAAACACCAGGGTATTTGCAAAACCGCACAGGCCCTTTATGAAAAAAGCGACCAGTGCGGCAATGATCCAAATGTACATATTATCTACTCAAGATCCGGATATTCAAGTCCGATCTGCTCCCTTACGGTATCAATGATGTGCATGACATCGGATGTGGCCTTAAGAGGCACCATCCTGCTTTCTTTAAGTCCTTCCCTGATCTCCGAAGAAACGGTGTCGAATTCGGGAAGATAACCGATCCCCGAGCCCGTTCCTTTGAAGGTCTCACCGAAAAACAGGCTCTTTTTCAGTTTTGCCCTCTGACCGAAGTGATAGAAAGGAGCTGAGATACGGCCCTTCTCACCCTTTATGACCATTCTTTCCATGCCCTTGTAATCCACGATGGAGGCTCTCATCCTGACTTTTTCGCCTTTGGAGAACTCCATTTCGATCTCGTCCCACAGGTCTATGCCGTCTTTGATAAGACCACGGCTTTCGATCTTTACGGGATTTCCGAAAAGCCTGTAGGCGTAGGTAATGGGGTAAACGGTGATATCAAGGAGTGCGCCTCCCGCACGTCTGGGGTCGGCCACTCTGGGAGCGTAGTTTATGGAATTTATGCAGTAAGTGAACCTTGCGGATCTCACAGCCCCTATCCTGCCTTCATCGATCCATTCTTTTACCGTATTTGCAGGCTTAGCAAACCAGGTCCACATGGCTTCGCAAAGATATACGTTCTTTTCTTTTGAAAGAGCTATCAGTTCATCCGTATCCTTGGCTTCAACGGTGAAGGGCTTTTCACAGAGGACAGGCTTTCCCATTTCAAGGGCCAGCTTTACGAAACGCTTGTGGGCATTGTGGGGAGTTACCACATATACACCCTCTACTCCCTCCGCATTTATGGCATCACCGGCATCCTCATAGGCGGTACAGCCGAATTTATCCGCAAAGGCTCTTCCGTTGTCCGGATTTCTGGTATAGCAGGACACGATCTCATGCCTGCCGCTTGCAAGGATCTCTTCGGCAATATGATTTGCAAGTTTTCCTGTTCCGATGAAACACCATTTGAACTTACTCATAGCTTCCTCCTGCGGGATCGATATAAAGGTTTACAGGTATTCAGGCTACACGCTGATGTGAAAGAACACGAATGGATTCGGGAATGCTCTGATGCTTGATGACCGTAGCGTCAAAAGAAAGGGTCTTAAAGGCCATCTGCATGATGGGGCCCTGACAAAGTGCGCAAAGAATGGTGCCGATGCCCACGGGACCTCCCAGTAAAAAACCGGCGAGGGTGGCGGTACTTAAGAGCCCGATACTGACGGCACCGATGGGGATCTTCTTTAAGCGCTTCTTTAAGCCCACCAGCAAAGTATCTCTGGGGCCGCAGCCAAGAGACGCCCTCATGTAGAGAAACTGGGTATATCCGATCACCACAAGTCCCAGAAAAAGAAGGACCACACCGGCAAAAACGTTGTCGGTCTTCGGCACGGGGTCAAAATGGTTAAAAAAGTCCACGGACTTGCCCACCACGATGGCATCGATGAACATGGCAAGACCTATGGGTTCTTTGAGAAGGATATCTATAACGAGGATCAGGATTGAAACCGTAATGGATGCCGTACCGTAAAGTATCCCGAAGGTTTTGGAAAGTCCGAGATTAAGGACATCCCAGGGTGCGGCACCTATATTGGCCTGCACGGTTAAGTAGATACCGAAGCCGTTAATGAAAAGGGCCACGGCAGCGATAAAGAAATTTATGATTATATCTGTGGTTGTACGGTTTTCGGACAACCTTTTAAAGCGTATGGTATTCACGATTTTCCCCTTTGGGCCGGTTACTCACAGCCGAGGTAATAATACGCTTTTTAGGGGGATTTTTCAAATAAAATATTTATAAAACATCCCCGCAGTTTTTGCGGGGATGCCTGTTGTATGTTTTATGATTCTGCAGATTACTGCCTTATCGGTTTTATCAGTGAATGTCGAGTTCCGGCGGCTTGTCGATCTCTTCACCCACGTATTTCCCATTCTTTTTCCTCTGTCGCACACATTCGGAAAGGAGGTATTCAATCTGTCCGTTTACGGACCGGAAATCATCCTCCGCCCATGCCGAAATCTCGGCGTAGAGCTTATCCGACAGTCTCAGGGGAATCTGTTTCTTCTCAGCCACTAATACAGGGTTCCCGAATTAACTACAGGCTGTGCATCGTGGTTGCCGCACAGTACCACGAGGAGATTTGAAACCATGGCTGCTTTGCGTTCTTCGTCAAGTACAACAGTCTGTTTCTCGTTAAGTCTTTCAAGAGCCATTTCGACCATTCCGACCGCACCGTCCACTATCATCTTACGGGCATCGATTATAGCGGATGCCTGCTGTCTCTGAAGCATTACTGAAGCGATTTCGGGAGCATAAGCAAGGTATGTGATTCTTGCATCGATAATCTCAAGGCCCGCATCGTTTACCTTGCTCTGGATTTCGTTCTTGATGCGCTCTGCCACTACTTCCGCAGAACCACGGAGGCTTCCTTCATCCGCATGGCCGTCACCGGTGGTGTCCACGTTGATAGCCACGTCGTAAGGGTAAATTCTTACGATATTACGAAGTGCCGAGTCACACTGAAGGGATAAGTATTCCTTGTAGTTGTCAACGTTAAATACCGCCTTGGCAGTATCGGTTACTCTCCAGATAACGGCAATGCCGATTTCAATAGGGTTACCGAGACAGTCGTTGATCTTCTGTCGGCCGTTGTTAAGAGTCATGGCCTTAAGCGAAATTTTCTTGCTGTATGCGTATGCAGTGGCACTGGGATTCATTACGGCACCTGTTGCAGATGCGCCCGCAGCCTCGCCGCTCTGTGCAAGTTTTGTTCCCGCAGCGGGGTTAATGGCACTGCAGAAAGGATTTACATAATAGAAACCCGCTTCTTTTATGGTTCCTTTGTACTTACCGAAAAGAGTAAGAACAAGTGCTTCCTGGGGTTTTAAAACCTTAAGGCCCATGAAAGGCATCCATCCGAAGCACATAATAAGTCCCCCCAGTGCTGCAAGTCCCGGCCATTCAACGCTGAGAACAAAGCAGAATACTCCGAAAATAAGAAGCAGAATCGTGAGAAACATAGCAAGCATTCCGTGTCTTTTGTTTGTGTAGATTTTTTCGGTCATGATAACCTCCTCCTTTTACATCCTCTTTGCAAGTTTCTTAACACCATGGTAAGAAAGCAAGGTAAATAACAGATACATGGCTGCCATTGCAAACATTATAAGGGGCAGCATTTTAAAGATAACACCCAGGGTTATGAGACCTCCCCCCAGGATCATGGTGCCGAACATATTGGGAAGCAGATATGCGGTAACCGCACTTCCCTGCTTGATTACCTGAATTTCATTCTCCCACTCAAGATTCATGCGCTTCGCACCGCAGTACATTCCGTATACCGTAGAAAACAGCACTGCGGAAACTATATACACAACACCCGCAAGGAACTCAATCAGGGGTGCCCTCATGGATATGCAGGACATAATTACCGCAAACACGGATACGGGCAGGAAAAGGAGTATGTTAAAAAGCATCTTTCCTTTGAACACCGAATACATGTCGAAGGGCAGGGATTTGATAACCCAGTAATTCTTTCCTTCAAGAGACATGGAGCACGCCGTGGAAGGCATCATTCCGGTGCAGAAGTATAGGAATACCGTTACAATCAGCGCAGGCGAAGCTGCAGTAACATCCACGTCGACTCCCGCCATGGATGAAACCAGCTTGTTTACATCAAGGAAGAGAACCAGTATTCCGAAAACAGCGGCCATAACCGCACCCATACCAACGTTGGTAGAATAAGCAACGGAACCGGTAAACCGCTTAAATTCCTTGTAAGCTATACTCGATACCGTTGTTCTTGCCTTAAAATCCTTGTCCTGAACCCTTGCGTGGGATGAGGAATGTGCACTCATCCTTGAATTGATGCTTTTATAAAACTTTGAAATGATTATAAAAACAACTTCGTAGCATATTACCGACAGTCCTATGAGCAAGAGGGCCGAGGAAACAGAGTTTTCGTTCACTGCATCCGCAAACCACTTAACCATGGGAATACCCGTTCCCGCACCGTCAAATATCTCTCCGGATTTGCTTACCACTTCTTCGATCTTGTCATTGGCTACTATGTCCTGAATGAAAAACCTGGCGAAGAAAAGGGGCATCACAATAATAAAGGTGAGTATGGACAGTACGATGTTTTTGTACTTAAAACCGGAACCCACACCGCCGATAAGAGCACTTACGGAAACCGCTATAAGCATGGGAATCACCGGCAGGAAAAGGGTAAGCACAACCCACCAAATCACCGCCCATACACCGGGAAAATCCGCTATCGCCATACCGATTAAAGCGGCAAAAGAAATCACGCAGGTCAGGGGCAGGTTCTTGATATACATGTACAGAAAACGGTCCGCCACCACGTTCTTTACCGCAAAAGGCATGGACATGAGCATATCGTATTCTTTGTACCCAAAGAGCATTCCGTGAGCCTTAAAGAAAGTCATTATCAATGACAAAGCCACGATAATTACGGCAGGTATTGTGGGAATGATCTCAGCCATTCCGAAATATGCAAGACCGTAGCTCATGGCACCCGCATAAACCGCTACCAGAAGATACAGGAAACTTAATCCGATGATGTTACCTATGGCCAGTCCCCGCTTCTTCTTGTCGTCGCTGTACTTGAGAATATTGAAGTTGCTTGAGGAAACAAGCATTGTTCTTAAAAGAAGAGTCCGGTTGTTTGTTTTATTCATTCTTTACCGCCTCCAGGAATACTTCTTCAAGGGACTTGTCGCCTATAAGTTCTTCCATGGTACCGTTGGCAATAATACGGCCCTTCTTGATTATGGCAATTTTGTTACACAGCCTCTCGGCCACATCCAGCACGTGTGTGGAAAAGAACACTGCCGAACCGTTGTCACACATCTCACGCATTATTTCTTTAAGGGTAAAAGAAGCCTTGGGATCCAGTCCCACGAAGGGCTCATCCATTACAATAAGCTTGGGATTGTGAATAAGAGCACCGATAATGGCCACCTTCTGTTTCATACCGTGTGAGTAAGAAGAAATAAGGTTCTTAAGAGCATCCTCAATCTCGAAGCGTCTTGCGTAATCAAGTATTCTCTCTTTTCTTTCTTCGGTACCGATTCCGAAAGCATCGGCAACAAAATTAAGATACTGGATTCCGGTAAGGTTTTCATAAAGATCCGGGTTATCCGGAATATATGCGGTTACCTTCTTGCAGGCAAGAGCTTCTTTTTTAACATTGTGTCCGTCGATTTCGATGGTGCCTTCTTCAAAATCCATAACACCCACCACCGCACGGATTGTTGTACTCTTACCGGCACCGTTGTGACCGATAAATCCGAATATGTCCCCGCTCTGAACGGTAAGACTGACATCGTCGCAGGCTTTCTTGTCTTTGCCGTAAACCTTGGTGTAATTGCTGATTTTCAATACGTCCATAGCTTCCTCCGAATCACAAATGAATTTCTGATATCACAATGATATCATAAAGAAATAATTTGTCAAGCCTAGAACAGATCCGGGGAACTTAATCCCAGATTACGGAAAAAGAACTAAACCTGCGAAAATAAGGTCTTTATGAAGTACAGGGGTCTGCTGTGCATTTTTAACCGGTCAAGCACTCCCCTTCTGCAGGAAACAAGCACATCATAATCCCCCTGCATCGGCTCAAAATCGGAATAAAGAATCCGCTCGTAAACTTTGGTGAACCCGGGTCCGTATTCACCGAGCCTTAACTTACATCGCTCCGAAAACTCCGAAACCGTTTCCCAGTCTTCCCTTCTGTCTCCGAAAAAGGCAAGGCAGGACAGAATATCCTTACACAGCCACCGAAGTTTTTCTTCTTCCGGCATATTTAAAAACCTTCTGCGCGAAATTGCTCTTACTCCAAGGGTAAAAAGCACAAGGAAAACCAGAATCCCCGCTGTGGGAATAATAAACACAAGAACGTTTACATGTTTTTCTTTCTTCGGAGCCGTAACTTCTGCAGGTCCTCCGAATACATCTGGATGATAAACGGGAGCCTGTGTTCTTTCGACGGTTTTAACGTTTGTGCTCCAGGATACCTCACGTTTATAGCCGGGCGTGGGTTCAAACCGTACCCAGCCCTTTCCCTTAAAATACACTTCGGGCCAGGCATGGGCAGCATCGCTAAAGACAGTGTAGGAACCCGCTCCGTCGGTATCAAGCCTGTAGCCCTGGACATACCTTGCGGGAAGTCCTTCGGCACGGGCTAAGAGCACAAATGCAGTGGCAAAATGGGTGCAGAACCCTTCTCCGGAATCAAGAAGAAAGAAATCCAGAAAGTCACCGGCACTCTTAACATATTCGGGCACCGGTTCAGTGTCCGTATTGTAGGTCATAGCGGAAAGGGCCCTTTCAAGCCGCTTCATTCTGTCGTAGTCCGACTCCGTCCCTTCGTAGATTGCGTCAAGCTTTTCCCTCAGAGCCGCGGAAATCTCCGGGGCCTCTTTATAGGTTTCTTCTACCTTACGTACATACTCAAGGTAGTTTTCGTAGGAGAAATTGTCGGTCCTGTTTGTAACACTGAAGGAAAGAAACTCCTTCCATTCGCTTTCGGTAATGTCGTCCTTACGCCCCATATATTCGTAAAACGCCGGATTGTCCGCATTGACAAGGTAAAAGGCTTCCCTTGCTTCGAACCTGAAGGGATTGCATTTTTCGAAGGTGGTGACACCGTTTTCTTCGCTGAGTTTTGTTCTGGTAAAGGGAGTTGTGAGTGTCTCTGTCTTTAAGGGCACAAACACATACTTTGTCTTGGTGTTTCGGTATGTTATGTCAACCGAAATACTACGCAGCAGATCCCTGTGATCTCCCTCATAGCCGGATCTTGCCCCGATGACGCTTTCGTAAACGTCCATCAGTCTTGCGTTGTCGATCCCCGGGTCAGTTGCCTCCCAACGGTGACCGTCAAAGGAATCGTAAACAGACCCCGTAAAGCTGATGGGCACGTAAACATCGGTCTGAAGTTCCACCTCCAGCACGTTGACCCCGGAACGGGCCACGGAGGATCTTATCTCCCCTTCGTCGGAGAATCCCATGACATCGTCTTTTACACTTCCAAAATTGAATCTCACTCTGTCAAAAGCAACCGAGATCCCGTTCCAGATATTGTAGAAGGCCTGCCAGTCATAGGGATGGTCCGGATACCTGAACAGGGCTGCAACAAGCACCGCCGCCAGTATAAATGGCGCCGTAAACACCATGGTCTTTCGCTCGTTAGTATCTCCCTGTCTTCGCCAGCGAAGGTGTATCTCATTGACCACTGCCACCGTTATGAGAAAGAAAACCGCCAGTATCAGTTTCCCGGATCCTGCGGGGACCGGAAGCACTTCCAGTGAAACACCCACAAATACCGCAAGAGCCACAGTAAATACATTTCTGAACACCCTGATCCTTGCCATCAGCATACCTGTCAGAAATGAGACAATGGCTATGAGCAGTACCGGTATCAGGGCAATCCCTGCGCCTTCGGAAGGATCCCCGGAAGTGTTGCTGAGAGCGAGGAAAAAACCTGCCGCTCCCACCACCGCAATACCGGTCAGCAAAAGCCTGCCACGAAGCTTAAGCTGCAGGAAAAGCGTAAACACGGTCAAGAGCAAAATGACTCCCACCGCCTTAAGACCGCTGTTTCCGGCAACGTCAAAGAGACCGCCGTAATAATACAAAGCGGTCAGGGCAAGGGGCACGATATATAGCATGTCGAAAAAGAATGTGATCATCTGTCCCTGATTCCCTTTTCTACATAAGTTCCGTAAGATTTCCGTGAGCGGGAATGGTATATACATGGGTATGGATCATGGGGCTTGAAAGGACAGGCTCCTCCAAAGCCGCATCCGCCACGTACACAAAGGCTTCCGTGTCGTTCTTGTTAAGCTCTTTGCAAAAATCCATAACATTGTCATCAAGTTTCCCTGTGACAAGGAACACCATTTTCTTGTCAAAGATACCACGGGCCCCGAGGAAACCCGCAAAGACTCCCGGTCTGTCAGCATCATCCTTAAATGAAAAGGCTGCTGCCCTCTCATAAAAATCACTAAAGGCGGAGGGCTTGTCCACCACAAGTTCTGAAGCATCGGCTCCGAGACCATATATCGATACCGGGACTCTTCGTTCCTCCATAAAGAGGGTCAGTGCGATGGCTATTTCCAGGATCCTGTTTTCCACAGGCAGATACAGGTTTTCTTCTTTATGGATCCTGACAGGATCTATTATCAGACCGATGCCCGTCTTCTCCTCTCCCACGAACCTTCTTACCATGGGGAAACCCACTTTGGCCGTCTGTTTCCAGTTTATATAGCGGTGATCGTCCCCGGGGACATAGTCCCGGACCAGGGCATCGGGATAGGTATGATCGGTATTGGTCTCCCGTTCGGAAACAAGATCGATATCCACGTGTCTCAAGGCCGAAAGTCTTACGGTATCGGGTAAGACCTTCACCCGCAAAGGTTCCGGATTATTGTAGGTAAGCCTGAAGATACAAAGAAAATCCCTGAGGGTCACGGATCTTATGCCAACTTTATACTCTCCTCTGTATCTGCAGACAAGGCCTGTCTCTTTCTTTATCCTGTTTTGGGGTAAAAGCTCGTATTCGATATCGTCGCTCAATCCGTCGATAACGGAGAAATCAGAGTAGAAATTGACTCTGACGGCGCAGAAAGCAAAGCGATCCTCGTTGTTGAGAGTGAAATAAAACGGAGTCTTTTTGTTGCTTACGATCTCAGGGGACACAAAGTTCTGATATATCTTGAATCTTGCCAGCACAAGAAGAAGGTATATCAGGCATACGACAGGTATTAAGGTCATTACGGCGAAAAAGCCGTAGGCTATGGGGCCTCCGTAGAAACTGATCCCTACAAGGGAAAGGACCCACAAAGCCAAAAGAATCATCCTGTTTCTTAACATCGTCAATCCATGGGAACTTTTGCTTTTAAGATAAGGGTCCGTAAGATGGCATCGGGGTCTTCACGTCTCATCTTTGCTTCGGAAGTGAGGACCACACGGTGATGAAGAGTATTTACAGCGACAGCCTTAACATCGTCGGGTCTGACAAAATCACGGCCTTCAAGAAAAGCTCTTCCTTTTGCGGCCTTAGCAAGAAAGATGGTGGCTCTGGGGCTTACACCCACAAGGAACCCGGGTTCTTCTCTCGTAAGGGCGGAAATATCGCGGATATAGCCTATCACGCCGTCACTTATATGGACTCTGTCCACAGCGCCTTTAAGTTCCTTCAGTTCTTCAAGACTTAAAACAGGGGTAACGGAGCCCGCATCCTTGCCTTCAAGGGCATTGCGCGTGAGCCGTATCTCCGCTTCACGATCGGGATAACCTACGGACAGGCGCATCATAAACCTGTCAAGCTGAGCCTCCGGAAGGGGATAGGTCCCAAGATACTCCGTAGGGTTCTGGGTAGCAAGTACCATAAAAGGATCCGGAAGTTTCCGTACCACACCGTCCACCGTGGTCTGTCCCTCGGCCATGGCTTCAAGGAGACTTGACTGGGTCTTGGGGGAGGTCCGGTTTATCTCATCCGCAAGAAGAAAATTATGCATGACGGCACCCTCACGGTATTCGAAATCTCCCGTCTTTGCATTGTAGATACTGAAGCCGCATACATCGGAGGGAAGGGTGTCGGGTGTAAACTGGATCCGTCCGAAATCGGCACCTACCGATGCCGCCAGTATCCTTACAAGCGTGGTCTTGCCGACACCCGGAGCATCCTCCAAAAGAACGTGCCCGCCGGAGAGCATACAGATGAGCACATTATCGACCGTCTCTTCCTTGCCTATAAAATACTCATTTATGTGAGTCCTGAGTTTATCTATCATATTATTCCCCCGTTACATTAAAATATCTGTAAGATAATTGTAGCCTTCACCCCGTTCTTTTACAAGGGCACTCAGAATATCAGAAATAAACAGAATGTTACAAGGCCCGATCCCGCGATGACCCATATGGGATTTGCCTTAAATCTCCTGCATACAATAAAAGCAAGGATAAAGACTGCCAATGCCACCACATTAAAGGGTGCTTCGGTCCATACAAAGCTTCCTTCGGGAGCAAGGGCCAGTTCAAACAAAGAAAGACCTGCCGAAGCTATCATGGCTATAATTGCAGGGCGAAGGGCCGCAAGTACTGCTTTGACGGTCTCAAGGCCCTTGTATTTATAATAGACATAGGCAAGGGTCGTCACTATGATACAGGCGGGAGTGATACAGCCAAGAGTTGCGATCAAGGCACCCGGAATACCGGCAACCTGTATTCCCACAAAGGTGGCACAGTTTATTGCCACAGGCCCCGGGGTCATCTCAGCTATGGTGATGATATCCCCAAACCCCGACATGGAAAGCCAGCCGTGCAGATCCACCACCTGCTCTCTTATGAGGGGCATGGCAGCGTAACCGCCCCCAAAGCTTAAAAGCCCTATCTGAAAGAAGGATACAAAAAGGTCAAAGAGAAGTTTCATGACCGGTTTCCTCCTTTCTTTTTTTCGTAAAAAGAACGGGCAACCCCGAACAGGGCACACGCAAGGATTATAAAGATTATATTTATCTTAAAATATCTGTTGGCGACAAAGGCACCCACGAGCAGGATCAATGACAGCACCCTGTCAAAGGTTATGAAACGGCCTTTGTCTTTTTCTTTGTTCTTAAACAGGATCCCCAGCATGCTGATAACAACGTCCAGGATCACAGCTGCAACACCGCAGAGCATTCCCGCCATGAACACGTTCACAAACCTATTGTCCCTGAAGGCACGGTAAAAGAAAGATATGACCGAAATGATGAATAAAGGCGGGATGATGGTTCCAAGAACAGAAACAAAGGCTCCCAAAAGCCCCGCTACGCGATAACCCACAAGGATCGAAGCATTGACCGCAACGGCTCCCGGTGAAGACTGGGCCACCGCAATGAGATCAAGCATCTCCTCTTCGTCGATCCATTTAAGATCTTCCACAAATTTGCGCCTTAAAAGGGGGATTATTACAAATCCCCCTCCAAAAGTAAATGCGCTTATCTTTAATGTTGCAAAAAACAGAGTAAAAAGCTTTTTATTCATTAAACCTTATTGCCGTTTCGCCTGCAGATTTTTCATCATGAGCAGGAACACTACCGTACATACTAAACCAATCGGGATCGAAAGCCAGGCAATTCCGAACAGGTTAAAGAATCCGGCCAGCAGGAAGGATACAAAGGAAATGGCTGCCACAGACATGGCGTAGGGTAACTGGGTCGATACGTGATCGATGTGGTTACAGTGCGCACCTGCCGAGGACATGATGGTGGTATCGGAAATGGGTGAGCAGTGGTCGCCGCAAACCGCACCTGCAAGGCAGGCAGAGATACCGATAAAGAACAGTGCGGAATCCTCGGGGAATACTGCGGAAACGATGGGAATAAGGATACCGAAGGTGCCCCATGAGGTTCCTGTTGCGAAAGCAATGACTGTTGCAACCACGAACACGATGGCGGGAAGTGCAAACTGAAGACCGCTGACATCTTCCATTGCGCTCTTAACAAAGGCAGATGCATCAAGCGCATTGGTCATGTACTTAAGGGATGTGGCAAGAGTCAGGATCGTGATGGCGGGAACCATGGCGATAAAGCCCTTGGGAATACACTCCATGGCTTCATTGAAGGAAATGACCCTGCGTGCAACAAGATATATGATGATGACCACAAGGGCAAGGATGCTGCCCCAGGGAAGTCCCACAAAAGCATCGGTCTCGGAAAAAGCTTCGATAATGGTGCCCTTGCCACCCAGCGAGTCATAACCGTTCTTCAAAAGTCCCCATACACAGAAACCGATAAGGAGTACTATGGGAATGATAAGGTCGTGAAGTTTTCCTTTGGCGGGACTTGCGGGGCCGTTCTCGGAAAGCTTCATCTCCTCTTTGGCATCGTTGAGAGCTACATCAAGGACTCCCAGATCTCCGTCCTTCTCCGCTCTGATCTCAAAGTCTGCCATCTTGCCGTAATCGTAGCCTAAGATCGCAATGACTACCACGAATACCAGTGTAAGGATGGAATAAAAGTTATAAGGGATGGCTCTTATGAAAAGCTCGATACCCGAATATTTTTCGCTGTCCACGCAGCCCGAAACCGCTGCGGCCCAGGAAGAAACGGGAGCTATCATACATACGGGAGCCGCAGTAGCATCGATTATGTATGCAAGCTTGACACGGGAGATCTTTTTGGAATCGGTAACGGGAGCCATTACGGAGCCCACCGTCAGGCAGTTAAAATAGTCATCTATAAAGATCAGCACACCCAGTAAAAATGTTGCAAGCATGGCACCGGTCTTGGTCTTTATATGTGTCTGTGCCCAGGTACCGAAGGCTCTTGAGGCACCGGACTTGTTAACAAGGGCCACCACTATGCCAAGGAATACCAGGAAAAGGAAAATGCCCGCATTGTCCGAAACCGCTGCGGTGAAAGCATCAACCGTAACAGTATCCACCGTTCCGAGGAAACTGCACTCTGCCACCATCAAAGCCCCCAGGACTACACCCACAAACAAAGAAGAATAAGCTTCTTTGGTGATAAGTGCCAGAACTATGGCTACCAGGGGAGGTACAAGTGCCCAGAACGAACCTGCAAAGTACACGCCTGAAGCATTGGCGCCAAGGATCACGGCAAGCATTACAAGAAAAACTATGCCGGCAATCAGTACCGATCTCTTTTTCATGTTTGAAAAATCCTCCTGTATAAAATTCATCACTGCACTGCAGTGAAGTGCTCTTATAACAAGATAATATCAAAACATGGCTGCTATTTAAAGCACTAATTTTCTTTTTTATCTTCTTTATGCATTTCTTCGGTCTGAGGCACCGTATCCGGTGCCTCAGACCCTATGCCTTCAGGCATTTTTCGCTTCGCTTACGATGTTGTAGTAGGTGTTTGATGTAACCTTGTATATTACGATGTAAAAAGCAGCGAATACCGCAAAGCTTATCAGAGTAGTGGTCATAAACAGACCCTTGTTGTATATTCCGAACAGCATCAGGAGTTTTGCTATCATGGGATAAGCAAAGGCCAGGTGCAATCCCGCAAAGATCAGGGGCAAAAAGAACACTGCCAGGAGCTGGGAATTGATGCTCTTTTTGATCTCTTTTCCTGTCATTCCCACCTTTCTCATGACCTCAAAGCGCTTGCTGTCCTCGTAGCCTTCGGAGATCTGCTTATAGTAGATGATGAGAACCGCAGCCAGTATGAACACCGCACTTAACACGATACCGATAAAGAACATGCTTCCGTTGGCAGATGTATATTCTGCGCCTTCCGTCTCTCTTTCTTCGGATATCACCACAAAATTTGCTGCCATCTCAGGCTGAGTGTCTGCAATACCTTCAACCTCTTTTCTGATGGTATTGGCGCAATCCATCATGCTGCCCTGATAGTTTTCTACGTTGAAACAGTATCTCCAGGTAAAAGTCAGCGGACTGAACATATCTTCCGTGGATATACCAAGTGCCGATGCAACGGCATAGACATCGGGAACGATAAGCTTGATCGTAGGAACCAGTTCCTCCCGGTAATCTCCGATCTTCATCTTCTTTTCATCGGCTTTTACCAGTTCTAAACTCAGGGTCCGGTCTTCCGTGATCAGCTCAATGGTATCGTTGCCCAATTTGCAGTTTGTGGCAAAAGCAACGGCCTCACCTTCGTTCAGTGTGATCTCACTGCCGGTCATTCTTCTGTACTCGGATACCGATATCAGGAAAATGTCCCTTAGCTTGGTCACTGACGAAACATCGGCGCTTTCACTTCCCAAATACACCCTGTTTTCTTCTCCGTAGCCGGTCGTTTCCGCAAAGCAGACGTCAAGTGCAGTCTCCATTTTAAGATCATGTTCCTGCCCGTAGTCAGCAATGATCTTTCTGATGTTATCCCTGTTTTCATCGGTTAAGAGGGAACCGTTATAAAATCTAATGGTGTAATCGATGTCACCGGGAAAACGTGTGTCAAGCATGTCCTTTGTGCCAAACCACATGCAGGTTACCGAAGAGATCATAACAAGTACCATGGTGGCTATGATAGCGATGGAGGCAAGTCCCGCACCGTTTCTTTTCATTCGATAGACCATTGAGGAAACGGATACAAAATGGGCGGGTTTGTAGTAATAGTTCCTGTTCTTCTGAAGTATGCGGCAAAGAAGCACACTTCCCGCGATCAACAAAAGATAGGTGGCAATGATGACCATGATCACAGCGGTAAAAAACCAAAGAATTGCTTCGATGGGGTTACCGATGGACACGGCTATATAGTATGCGGTCCCGAGGATCAGGGCGCCGAGGAGTCCCAAAAACCAGTTTGCCTTAGGAGCCTTTTCCCCTGCTTTTTCACTCTTTAACAGCGATACTGCGCTGCTGCGGCCAACCCTTATGACAGAAGAGATCCAGATAAGGGCAAAAATGGCAAGATAGAATAAAACAGTGATCACCGCACAGCGTGCATCCACTCTTAAACTGTAGGTCACGGTGCCTCCCACAAGCTTTACAAGCCCAAGCTCCGCAAGCTTTGAAAGAATAATGCCCGCAACAAGCCCTAAGATAAGGGCGATGCCGGAAGTTATGGCACTTTCGAAGGTAACGATCTTACAAAGGTTTCCCTTGTTCATTCCAAGAACATTGTAAAGACCGAATTCCGCCGCTCTTCTTCGGATCAGGAAGGAATTGGTGTAATAAAGGAATATCAGTGAAAAGACAGCTATTACGACACATCCAAGAGTCATCACCATCTGAGTCATATCTCTTCCCCTGGGTAAAAGCTCCGTGGTCTTGGGAGAAGAAAGGAACACTAAGATATAAAACATGCATATCATGCATATACAGGTCAGTATATAAGGAAATACCATTCTCTTGTTTTTCCTCAAACCGTCCCATGCAAGCCTGGGGTAAAAAAAGGTCTTCATTAACGGTTACCTCCCTTGGAAAGCAGGGTGAGGGTTTCGGTGATCTTCTGATAGAAGGTCTCATTGGTATTGTCCCCTCTGTAGATCTGATGGAAGACTTCACCGTCTTTGATAAAAAGAACACGTCCCGCACAGCTGGCGGCTTTGGCTGAATGGGTAACCATAAGGATGGTCTGACCCTGGGCATTGACCTCGCCAAAGAGCTTCAAAAGTTCATCGGAAGCCTTGGAGTCAAGAGCTCCGGTGGGCTCATCCGCAAGAAGGATCTTGGGATCGGTGATCAGCGCTCTTGCTACAGCAGCCCTTTGCTTTTGCCCGCCGGATACCTCATAGGGGTATTTTTTCAGGATCTCGGTAATACCGAGTTTCTCCGCTATGGGCATAAGTCTCGCCCGCATGGACTTATAATTGTTTCCCGCAAGTACCAGGGGAAGGTAAATATTGTCTTCGATGGAGAAGGTATCGAGAAGATTGAATTCCTGAAACACAAAGCCCAGATTGTCACGTCTGAATGTAGCGATCTCCTTCTCGGATATGCCGGAAAGATCCATGTCCTTTAATACGACTCTGCCGGCTGTTGCCTTGTCAAGGGCCGCAAGGATATTTAAAAGTGTGGTCTTACCGGAACCGGATTCACCCATGATGGCCACAAACTCGCCTTCTTCCACAGCGAAATTTACATCACGGAGGGCTTCCACCTCCTGACCGCCGAAGCGTGTCTTATAGATCTTTTTAAGATTTTTAACATCAAGCAAACTCATTTTTCAAACCTCCGTTTCGTTTTCGGTTTGATCTTACAAAAAAAAGCCGATCCTTTCCATTGAATCGGCTTACAATCCGGCCCGAAAAACTTACATTTTTGTCACATCTTACTCTATAACACGCTTCTTTGTATCAAGGTTTATCTTAATCACGGTACCGCGGCCCTCTTCGGACTCGGCACTTATCTCATGATTTAAGTTTTTGCAGATCCTGCTGCAAAGATACAAGCCTATACCGCTCGCTCTCTTGTCGGCGCGTCCTCTGACTCCGGTATAGTTTCTTTCAAAGATCCTGGGAAGATCCTCTGAAGAAATGCCCATGCCCGTATCTTTGATGCAGAGGGTCAGGGGTTCCTCCACATAAACGGAGATCTCCCCCTGTTTGGTATATTTTAAGGCATTGGAAAGGACCTGCTCTATCACAAAGGAAAGCCACTTTTCATCCGTAAGGACCTTCCTGTTTACGGGCTCGTAGTTGAGTTTAAGCTTACTCATTATGAAATCCCCGGCGAATTTCTTTACAGCGTCGCCGATGATCGGGTCAAGGTCGCACTCTCTGAAGACATAGTCGCTTTCAGGACTTTCAAGCCGTAAATATGTCAGCACCATCTCAACATAGCGCTCGATCCGTCCCAGTTCCGATAAAAGGTTTCTGGATAACTCGCTGTCCTCTCTCTGAAGCCTCAATCTCATGGAGGCAATGGGTGTCTTTATCTGATGGACCCAGAGGGTGTAATAATCCATGAGTCTGGCAGTCTCTTCTCTCGATCTCTCCGATGTTTTTCTGTTCTCAGCCGCAAGGTTCTTTATTATCTCCCCGTATTCACCGGAAAACAAAGTACCGGAATCAGGAACACTGTCAATGAGTTCCGCGGCGGTGTTCTTTAGCTCCAGGATCTCCCTGTAACGCTTAAGTACAGAAAAGTATCTTACTGCCAGGTACAAAAGCCCCAGGACAAAGCAAAGAAGGATCGGATATAAGACCGCTTCCATGGGAAGTCCGTAAAGCAGGAAGAAAACAATGAGCAGCACAAATAAGCCGAAAAAGAACAGGATCCCGCCCAGTATGCTTTTGATATAGGACCAAAACAGTTTCATTCCTACCCCACTGTATAGCCTACGCCGGACTTGGTGGTGATAAAGTCCTTAAGGCCCGCATTCTCAAGTTTCTTTCTAAGACGCCCCACGTTGACGGTAAGGGTGTTCTCGTCCACAAAGGCACCGCTCTCCCACAGGGCTTCCATCAGTTTCTCACGGCTTACGATCTTGCCCCGGTTCTGCATGAGTGTAAGCATCAGACGGTATTCATTCTTGGTAAGGTCGATCTTGCTGTCCTCGTAGGCAAGGGTGTTGTCTCCGGTGTTGAGCATGACTCCCTTGTACTCGATTATGGGTGAGGACACGCCAAAATCATAGGTACGGCGCAACAGTGCCTGCACCTTGGCCGTAAGGACGTTAAGATCAAAGGGCTTTGCGATAAAATCATCCGCCCCCATGTTAACGGCCATAACTATGTTCATGTTGTCCGAGGCGGAAGAAACAAAAATAACGGGAACGGAAGAAACCTTCCTGATCTCTCCGCACCAGTGATAGCCGCTCATGAAGGGAAGGGATATGTCCATAAGGACAAGGTGCGGCTCAAATTCCGCAAATTCTCCCATAACATTACGGAAATCCGAAACCACCCGGGATTCAAAGCCCCACTGCTTCATCTGTTCCGTAATGCCCTCTGCTATGCCTTTGTCATCTTCCACGATAAAAATTTTGTATTCCATAGCGCTATTTTACTTTATGTTACACGTGTTCACAATGCTTTTCATGTTTTTGAAAGCGGATCAAACCTTAATACCGTAACGGACCTATCAAAAAGAAGGGTCTCCCGGATGGAAACCGGGTCATCACCCCGCCGTCATGATCCAGCAATGCTCGCCGGTCTTGTAATAGAGCCTGATGAGTTTCTTGCACCCGAAAACTATGATATTACACTCGAAAATAAGAGTTTCGTCTGTAACATAGACACCGTCGGGCATGCTGCGGGTGCCGCGGTGTGACAGATCTCTGTATTCTTTGATGATATATGTCTGGTACTCGCCGTCCTCGTCGGCAGTACGGATCTTAATGGGTATTATGGTCCCGTCCCGCGAAAACTCGCAGATCACGTCAACCGGTTTTCTGTTCACGCTCATTGCGCACACCTCCGTGTGTACGCATTATAGAACATTTGTTTGTGTTTTTGAATACGAACAAATTATTAAATTATTCTCCGCCTGTGTGCTCAGCACCTCACACATATATCCTTTCCATGGTCTCGAGGCACAGGCACGCTAAGCGCCCTTCGGAGTAGCCGCAACCCGAATCGATCATGTACACGTTCTTTTTACCGTTTTGCCATACTGAAGCAATACGCTCATCGAGAAATTCCCCGCCGTATCCGGTCATATCGGCGCCGTAGGCATGACCGCTTATGGAAACAAACCCCGGAACACCGTTTTCAAGGTACTCATCCCAGTCATCGCCCATGTAGTAATGGACGTCGTCCCGAAGGTCTGCGGGGTCGGAGGTCATGGCGTGTGCCAAAAGAAACCGTTTCCCATCCACACACACTTCCTGCTGCAGGGGCAGGCTCATGATCCATTTCCCCAGTTTCACCATGTCGACTTCCGTCAGGCGATCCTTAAGCAGTTCAAATGTGTTGTAACGATAGGGCTTCGCCATCTTTCTTTTGCGCGAGGGAAGCTCATAATACTGCAGAATATAGCGGGCGAGCCACCTGTCATGATTGCCTGCGATCACGGTACACTTATCGCCCAGTTCAAGGGTAGCAAAATATACCCCCACCGGGTCGGGACAATACACGCCGCGGTCAAAAAGATCACCCAAAAGAAAAACCCGGTCTTCCGATTTCAGATCCAGTTTCTTCAGCATCTCCCTGAATCGATGCTTGTCATTATGGATATCAGCAATAACATAATTCATGGTAAAAACGCTCCCGGGGCGGCTTCTGCCGCTCTGACAATACTATACCGCATCCGAAGGGTTACGAAAAGCACTCACGTTTTATCTTTGTGCAAAATCACGATTGTGCTACGCCCTGCGCCATGCTACCATTTTTTCATAAGCAGTAATTCACTATTTCAATTGATTCTTTCAATTCTGTTTTTTCTTGTATTCCTGCTTAATTTCCAACATTTTACCTAAGCAGGAGTTAAAGAAGCCTCCTGCGACACTTTGCACAGGAGGATAAAGAATGAGCAAAGAAACAACTGCCTTCCCGGAGTCTGCAGACTCCGAGATCAACGTTAACCGCGAATACAAATCCAGTGTGTTCA
>JAEEGT010000175.1 GCA_016280465.1 Lachnospiraceae bacterium
TACCTTCGATATCGATGCCAACGGTATCGTTAACGTATCCGCAAAGGATCTGGGAACCGGCAAGGAACAGCACATCACCATCACCGCAGGTTCCTCCATGTCCGACGATGAGATCGAAAGAGCAGTCAAGGAAGCTGCTGAGTTCGAAGCTCAGGACAAGAAGCGTAAGGAAGCCATCGATACCAGAAACGAAGCCGATTCCTTCGTGTTCCAGACCGAGAAGGCACTTAACGATGTGGGTGACAAGGTTGACGCATCTCAGAAGTCCGCAGTTGAAGCAGACCTTAAGGCTCTTAAGGATCTTCTTGAATCCACCAAGGATCAGGAACTTTCCGACAGCCAGATAAGCGACATCAAGGCTGCAAAAGAAAAACTCATGACCTCTGCACAGAGTCTCTTTGCCAAGGTTTATGAGCAGGCACAGGGCGCTGCGGGCGCAGGTGCTCAGGGCTTTGCAGGCGGAGCAGGTCCCGATATGGGCGGTGCCGCTAACCAGGGTCAGGCAGCAGGCAACGATGACAACGTTGTAGACGGTGACTACAGAGAAGTTTAATAGTCGTAGTGTCGCAAAGCGGCACTACGAAAAATGAGGGGCGGGCCATCCCGTCCCCATTTATGCTTTTACGATTGGTGTAAAAAATGGCAGACACAAAGAGAGATTATTACGAGGTGCTCGGCGTTGACAAGAACGCCGATGAAGACACCCTTAAAAAAGCATACAGACAGCTGGCGAAGAAATATCATCCCGATATGAACCCCGGTGACAAGGACGCAGAGGCAAAGTTTAAAGAAGCAAGCGAAGCCTATGCCGTTCTTTCCGATCCCGAAAAGCGTAAACAGTACGACCAGTTCGGACATGCGGCCTTTGACGGAAGCGCAGGTGCGGGCGGTTTCGGCGGTTTCGATTTCAGCAACATGGATATGGGAGATATCTTCGGGGATCTTTTCGGAGATTTCTTCGGCGGCGGAAGGCGTTCCGGCGGTGCCAGAGGCAACGGTCCCATGAAGGGCGCAAACCTTCGTGTCAGCGTGCGCATATCCTTCTTGGAGGCTGTATTCGGCGTAGACAAGCAGCTTGAGCTTAATCTTAAGGACGAGTGCAAGACCTGTCACGGTACGGGAGCAAAGCCCGGAAGCAAGCCCGAGACCTGTAAGAAGTGCGGCGGTAAGGGCCAGGTTGTTTATACACAGCAGTCCTTCTTCGGAACCATCCGTAATGTCCAGAGCTGTCCCGACTGTCACGGCAAGGGTACCATCATTAAGGACAAGTGCCCCGATTGCGGCGGCACCGGTTATATCTCCGGAAGAAAGACCATCGCGGTCTCCATACCTGCCGGTATCGATAACGGACAGTGCGTTCGTATCGCAGGCAAGGGTGAACCCGGTGTGAACGGCGGTGAGCGCGGAGATCTGCTTGTGGAGGTTCAGGTTACTCCTCATCCCATTTTCCAGCGCCAGGATCAGAATATATTCTCCACCGTTCCGGTTTCTTTTGCCGTAGCTGCTCTCGGCGGTGAGGTACTCATCGACACTGTGGACGGCAAAGTGGCCTATGAGGTTAAGCCCGGAACCCAGACAGACACCAGGATCCGCTTAAAGGGCAAGGGTGTTCCTTCCCTTCGCTACAGGGATGTTCGCGGCGATCACTATGTAACGCTTGTGGTCCAGACTCCCGACAAGCTTTCCAAGGAAGCCAAGGATCTTTTAAAGCAGTTCGATGCTCTTACGGGAGATTCGCTCAATGCCGTAAAGAACGCATCCGCTTCCACGGATTCGGACGATAAAAAGAAAAAGTTCTGGAAATGATTAAATAACGCTAAACTAAAGGGAATGGGTCTTGACTCATTCCCTTTTTTGTGTGTTAATTGTAGGAGCCCGTGTTTGCGTGAGAGTTTGTTTTTCGGGCTTTGAACGGAGATTTATGAGTATTGTAAAGAAGTATATCGGAGACAGAGCATTTTATAAAAAGGTCCTTGCGGTGGCTATACCCATCATCATCCAGAACGGTATCACCAACTTTGTGGGACTCCTGGATAATATCATGGTTGGGCGCGTGGGCACTGAGCCTATGTCAGGCGTTGCTATCGTGAACCAGCTCTTATTTGTATTTAACCTGGCGATCTTCGGCGCCATCTCGGGCCCCGGCATCTTTACCGCCCAGTATGTGGGGCAGAAGAACAACGAAGGCATCCGCTACACCGTAAGGTTCAAGTTGCTGGTGGCAGTTTTGATCTCCATCGCGGGAGCAGCGATCTTTGCTTTGTTCAAAGAGCCCCTTATCGAACTGTTTCTTCATGAGCAGGGAGAGGGAATAGATCCCGCAGCTACCCTTGATTATGCGGGACAATACCTGATGGTGATGCTCATAGGCCTGCTTCCCTTTGCTCTTACCCAGAGCTATGCGGGCACCCTTCGTGAATCCGGCGAGACCGTGCTTCCCATGACTGCGGGACTCATTGCGGTGGGTGTGAACCTTTGCTTTAACTATATCCTTATCTTCGGACATTTCGGTGCACCAAGGCTCGGAGTTGTGGGTGCGGCCGTTGCCACGGTCATCTCAAGATTTGTGGAGCTTTTGATAGTGGTGATCTGGACCCATGTCAACAAGGCAAAGAATCCCTTTGCCGTGGGACTTTACAAGGGCTTTAAGATCCCCGGGAATCTTTTCGGAAAGATCCTTGCCAAGGGAACCCCTTTGTTTTTGAATGAATTTTTATGGTCCATGGGCATGACTGCCCTTACCCAGTGCTATTCCACAAGGGGCCTCGGAGTCATCGCGGCCTTTAATATATCAAACACCATTACCAATCTGTTTAATGTGTTCATGATCTCCATGGGAGCAACTGTAGCCATTATCATCGGCCAGATCCTGGGATCCGGAGACATGTCGAATGTTGTGGATACGGACAACAAGCTTATTGCTTTTTCCGTGATGCTGTCGGCGGGGCTTGCGGTGGTCCAGGCTTTTGTGGCGCCGTTCTTTCCCCTTGTATATAATACAACGGATGAGATCAGACATCTGGCCACGCTGCTCATATGGATCGGAGGAGCATTTATGCCGGTGGGAGCTTTCCTTAACTGCGCATACTTTACCCTTCGTTCCGGCGGAAGGACTTTTATAACCTTCCTCTTTGACTCAGCCTTTCTTTGGGTCATTTCCTGGCCGGTGGCCTTTGTCCTTTCCAGATTTACGGGCCTTACCATCGGATATTTGTATGCTTTTGTGCTTGCCCTTGATTTCATCAAGGTCATGATAGGATATATCATGTTAAAGAAAAGGATCTGGATCAACGACCTTGTAGGGTAGAGTAATTATCGATCCCGGCCGGCGATCCCATGAGATATGGTTTTATCATGTTACGGGGGAGGAAAATACCATGTACACCTTTGAAAGCAGGATAAGATACAGTGAGGCTGATGAGCAGCAAAAGCTCACTCTTACCGCACTTCTTGATTATTTTCAGGACTGTTCCACCTTTCAGTCGGATGATTCGGGAGTGGGGATGGACTATTTAAAGCCCTTGAAGCTTGCCTGGGTCTTAAATACCTGGCAGATAGATGTGACCAGGTTTCCGAGGGAAGGAGAGAGAGTGCGCATAGGCACCATTCCCTATATTCTCAAGGGACCCCTTGGTTACAGAAATTTCTTCATGGAAGATCTTGAAGGAAACAGGCTTGCCGCTGCGGCCACCGTATGGACCCTCCTTAACATGGAGCGTGGTGTTCCCGTCAATGCACCCAAAGAGGTGATCGAAGCATACCCTCTGGAAGAGAAGCTTGATATGGAGTACCTTCCCCGGAAGATAAAGATCGAAGGTGAAGGAACGCCACTTGAAACCATCACGGTATCCAAGCATCATCTAGATGCAAACCACCATGTAAATAACGGCCAGTACGTCCGTATGGCAATGGAACTCGTGCCCGAGGAGATCACACCAAAGAGGCTGCGAGTGGAATACAAAGCCCAGGCAAAACTTGGTCATGAGATACACCCCGTATATTACACAGGTGAAGGAGTACACATCGTGTCGCTTAACGATGCGGAGGGAAAGCCCTACGCGGTGGTGGAATTTACGGTATAAAGAAAAAGGACATCCTACGGGATGTCCTTTTATTATTTTGAACTATGTAGGCCGTCTATTCTACGGTTTCTACGATACCAGATCCACGTGCTGCAGGGTGCCTGCGGCGCCGTTTTCATACAGGAAAAGTCCCGTTTTTCTGATGGCGCCCAGGGTTTGATTGTCGGCCCGGGAATTTAAGGAAAAATCCGTGTCGGCGTTTCCGAGATACATGGCACCGATGTTCTTTTCCCTGAGGGTAAAGAGCAGGTCGTTGCCGGAAGGGTCCTTGGCCCAGATCTTGAGCTTTTCAAAGATACTGTCATTTTCGTCTATCCAGCCGTTGTGGTCTTCATCGTAAAGGGAAAGATCGTGGAAACCGTCCCCGGACTTCGTGCCGAACAGTTCCGAACCGTCGTTGATGAGGCCGTCCCCGTTAAGGTCCAGTGCAAGATATCCGCTGTTTTCGGACAGGGTCTTGATCTTTTCTTTTTCCCCGTCTGCATCCAGGTCAAAGAAAAAGTCCATGGATTTAAGTTCCGCAGGGCAGTCATTAAAGTTTACCACCAACGGATCCGTAAACCGCCCCACAATGCCTGCAAAGGTATCTTCGTAGTAGGTTTTAAAGTTTCGGCTCATGTGGAGATTTAAGTCGATATCGATGCTTCGGCCGTCATCGGTCTGTACGGTTCCCTTGGCGGAAAAATCAACGGATTCGTATTCTTCCACGGAATAAGAAAAGTGATCGTAGGTGGTGACCATTTCATATTCGGCGAAGTTTTCGGGATCTGAGTTTAATCCGGAAGCATCATCCGTGGCAACGCATTGCGAAGCTTCTTCGGTGTATGGGTGCCTCATATCTCCGAAGAGAAGGTCCAGGATGCTTCGCATCATGAGTTCATGAAGTTTCCTGAAGGTTTCGAGAGCGTTCTTTTCGTTGCTGAAGAATCTTGCGCTTCCCGTACTCATCCTGTTGAAGGCTTCATCCATAGGATTTGTTGTGTTTTCGGGTGCTTTTGCGGCTTCCTTACTGTCTTCGGTTTCTTTTTCCTCCGACAGATGATTTGTAAAGTCCGGGAGCCCGCCTCCCGTTTTCTGCCCGTCCCTGAAAGTAGTGCCCACGAATTTACGTGCGCTTTGATAAGACTTGTACAGTCTTTCGGAGTCCATTCCTATGTTACCGGAATCGATTCTCAATGTGGTTTTTTAACCCTCCTCAAATGAATTTTTGACCCGGGCGTTCCTTGGTACGATGCTTTTAAGCGACATTAATACACTCCGCGCAAGGCATCGGGCGTGCAATCCTCAGGCGGCTCGGATGGTTGAGTAAAAAAAGACGCTTCTCGTGTGAGGCTCCCTCTCACGATAAACGTCCTTGTAAATAATATATCGGAGGCTTCCGAAAAATCTTAACAGTAGAATCTGTATAGAAATAAAAAACGGGAATTGGATTCTCAGACGAAAAATCTCTACAGATATCCACGCTCCTGTGATAAAATAAAAAAGACGCAGGCACCGGCCCTTGGGCAGCGTGCCGAAGATCAGGCGGTTATCAATTTCAGGAGGTACATATGGTTAATGACAGACGTCCCGACGATATGGTCAGGATCACGAACAAAGAACTTGCTCAGGCATTTATCGATGAGCAGATCAAGGCATTAAGAGAGCAGATCGGCAGCAAGAAAGTGCTTTTGGCTCTTTCAGGCGGTGTGGATTCATCCGTTGTTGCAGCCATGCTCATCAAAGCTGTGGGACAGCAGCTTGTATGCGTACACGTAAATCACGGACTCCTTCGTAAGGGCGAGCCCGAGCAGGTTATCGAAGTATTCCGTAACCAGATGAAAGCAAACCTTGTTTATGTGGATGCTACCGACAGATTCCTTGACAAGCTTGCGGGTGTGACGGATCCCGAGACCAAGCGTAAGATAATAGGCGGAGAGTTCATCGAAGTATTTGCTGAAGAAGCAAGAAAGCTTGACGGCATTGAGTTCCTGGCTCAGGGAACCATCTGGCCCGATATATTAGAGAGCGAGAAAGGCATCAAGGCTCATCACAATGCCGGCGGACTTCCCGAGGATATGAAGTTTGAGCTGGTTGAGCCCGTTAAGATTCTTTTCAAGGACGAAGTCCGTATCGTAGGGGAATGCCTGGGACTTCCCGCAAATATGGTATATCGTCAGCCTTTCCCCGGCCCCGGACTTGGCGTTCGTTGTCCCGGTGCCATCACAAGAGACAGACTTGAAGCCGTTCGTGAAGCTGATGCAATCCTTCGCGAAGAGTTTGCGAAGCACGGTCTCGAGGGCAAGGTTTGGCAGTATTTCACTGTTGTTCCCGATTTCAAATCCACCGGTATCCGCGACGGCAAGCGCACCTTCGAGTGGCCCGTCATCATCCGTGCCGTCAACACCCAGGATGCCATGACTGCCGAAGTTGAGAACATTCCCTTCGACCTGATGCAGCTCCTTGTAAAGCGCATCACTTCCGAAGTCAAGGGCGTAAACCGTGTGCTTTACGATTTTACACCTAAGCCCAGTGCGACAATTGAATATGAATAAAGCAATAATAACAAGCCATGCAACGATATGAAGGAAAGCCATCCGAATGCTCGCATTCAGGATGGCTTTTTTTCATGTCGTTATACGGCGCCTATGGCGCCGGTTATCGGGCTGCGAAGCAGGTCGATAACAGCATGGCTTGTGGATAATTAAATAATAAAAGTTGTAGATGTTTAACAAGCGTGTGAGGTATGCTTTACAACGATTTGGGACAGCAGAACTTATAGGGTATATTTATCCCCTGTCACGGAAAAGTGGCGGGGGTATTTTTATGTTGTTGTAGCGCGAATTGTGTTGCGCATCTTACACGTGGATTGTGGTAAAAAGACGCGCAACATGGTAAAATTATACATAATTGGCAGAATAATGTTCGTATGCCAAAAAATCGA
>JAEEGT010000176.1 GCA_016280465.1 Lachnospiraceae bacterium
GAGATGCTCCTGATGCGTAACATGTTCGGCCACGGCGGAGACTTTTCCGAGTACATAATCCCCCTTTCCGTGATGCTGGCTGCGGACCTTTTTGTTATGCTTTTGTTCGTATACGGTTTTGTTCGAAGGATAATCTGCGGAAATATCCTTAAGGGAAGCTTCTTTGCCATGATCTTCCCGGCGGTGTCAGCGTTCTTTAAAAAGATCTACAGACGCTTCTGGAGAGCCTACGACAGTGCCGGTGTTGCGGTTAGGACCTGGACGGCCTATGTTCTGTTCATGATCCTCAATATATTCATGGGAAGCATGATCCTTTTTGGCGAGCATCCCACGGTATATCTTGTCGTACTGCTTATTTTCGATATTGTGGTGGGAGTCGTTCTTTTTAACCGTGCCATGGAGCGAAAGAACATCGTTGACGGTATCCGTAAGATCAATGACGGAGATTACGATTATCAGATCGACGACCGCAGGATGCATGGTGACAATAAGGACTTTGCCGATGCCGTAAACAATATCGGCAAGGGTATAAAGACCGCGGTTGAGACCAACATCAAGGATGAGAAGATGAAGGCGGATCTTATTACCAACGTGTCCCATGACCTTAAGACCCCCCTCACCTCCATCATAAATTATGTGGATCTTTTAAAGCGTGAAAATATCGAAGGGGAAAAAGCAAAAAAGTATATTTCCATACTGGATGAAAAGTCCCAGAGACTTAAGCAGCTGACCTTCGATCTGGTGGAAGCCTCCAAGGTATCGTCCGGAAATATCACCCTGGATATGAACAGGATCGATTTTAACGAGCTGTTGAATCAGGCCATAGGCGAATTCGAAGAAAGATTCGAAGAAAGAGGACTTACCCTCATAAAGAACATTCAGGGACAGGAATTCTTCATCAATGCGGATCCCGCAAGGCTTTGGAGAGTCATAGAGAATCTCTTTAACAACATATGCAAGTATGCACTGCAGGATACAAGGGTTTACTTAGACCTTGTGATCCTGGTGGCAGGGGGCACAAAATCCGTGAACATGTCCGTTAAAAATATCTCGGGTCAGCAGTTAAACATCCCTGCCGAGGAACTGACGGAAAGATTTATCCGGGGAGATGTATCCAGGAGCACTGAAGGCACAGGTCTTGGGCTTTCAATCGCAAAATCCCTGACTCTTGCTCAGGGAGGAGATTTCAGGATCTATCTGGACGGAGATCTTTTCAAGGTCACCATAACCTTTCCTTATGCAGAATAAAAAGAAAAACCTTCGACTGATCGGTCGAAGGTTTTTTGCTGTTTTCCTACCCCGGTGAAGATCACCGGATCAGTTTAATTCAAAATTCTGGCGGTCATTGTAACGCTTCAGTACCTCGTGGATCTTTTCCGTTGAGGTGGTAACGTTGGAAACGGAAATATCGTGATTCATAAAATCGATTATCTGGGCGATAAACTTGCTGACATCGGCTTCGAGATAGTAGGGCTTCTGTTTTAATTCGGGACGGGTGTAGATAAGATTCGTGGTTATGATCTTATCGAACACACAACGCTCATAGGCTTTGTCAAAGGCATCAAGACCGTTGTTGAACTGACCGAAGGTGGCTAAGATAAAGATCCTCTTAGCGTTCATGGCCTTGATCTGGCTGGCGGTATCTAACATGCTCTCGCCGGAGGAGATTATATCATCGATGATGATAACGTCTTTGCCGTCCAGGTTGTCACCTAAGAATTCATGGGCAACGATGGGGTTCTTTCCGTTTATGATGGTACTGTAATCCCTGCGCTTATAGAAAAGTCCCGCATCCACACCGAGAACTCCCGCAAAATAAACGGCTCTGTCAAGTGCTCCTTCGTCGGGGGAGATGACAACGGTGTGATCCTTATCTATGATCATGTCGTCAACGCTTTCAAGAAGTGTCTTTAAGAACTGGTAATAGGCACTGAAATTGTCAAAACCGTAGAGGGGAGTGGCATTCTGTACTCTGGGGTCGTGAGCATCGAAGGTAATGAAGTTCTCAACGCCCATGGATGCAAGTTCCTCTAGTGCATAGGCACAGTCCAGAGACTCTCTTGCGTTCCTTTTGTGCTGTCTTCCTTCATAGAGATAGGGCATGATCACATTGATCCTGCGAGCCTTGCCGGTGGCGGCGGAGATGATCCTCTTAAGATCCTGGTAATGGTCATCGGGGGATTTCCTGTTTATATAGCCGTTCATGTTGTAGGTGATGGAATTGTTGCAAACATCCACAAGAATGAACAGATCTTTACCGCGCACGGATTCATTGAATATACCCTTTGCTTCGCCGGAACCGAATCTGGGTGTGGCGGCATCCAAAAGATAACTGGGCTCACAGTATCCCTGAAAAGCGGGGTCTTCCTTGTAAGCGGTGTTTGTTCTTTTTCTGAATTCCACAAGATAATTGTTAACGCTCTTTCCAAGCTTTGCGGCCGAATCCATGGCAACGATCTTTAAAGGTGCCACGGGAAGAGCGTTTTCAAGCATTCTTAAATTAGGCATGATCATCATCCTTTATTGTTTATTCTTTAATATTTTAGGATCTATATCCCGTTACGTCAAGTAAGGCACCGATTTTATTAAGACAGTAGATTAATCAAAATCGTATGTGCTATACTGTACTAAAAAGAAAACGGAGACCCGGAGCATTCCGGTATCATATATGAGCGATTCAAAGACAAGTCATACAATTTCAGCGGTCCTTCAGGACAGCCCCGCGGACAGGGCGGGGATC
>JAEEGT010000177.1 GCA_016280465.1 Lachnospiraceae bacterium
CATTGATTTTGAGAAGGTCAAGGCCGCAGGGTGCGAATTTGTCATCATGCGCCTTGGGGGATACGACAACGGAGAGTGTTTCACCGACCGTTGCTTTGTACAGAATATGGCGGGGGCCAAGGCCGCAGGGCTTAAGATCGGCATATACTGGTATGCGGAGGAAAGCTCCCCCGAAGAGATCGTAAAAAGCGTTAAGTACCTCATGGAGGTGCTGGGGGGAGAAAAACTTGATTTCCCCATTGCCTACGACTGGGAGGACCACAAGAATTTCGAAAAGTACGGCATAAACCTTCACGACTTAAACGACTGCTATTCCTACTTTGAGCAGGAGATCGAGAAATACGGATATTTTGCAACACAGTACGCCAGCAAGAATTCCCACATAAACATCTGGACCCATAAAAAGAAAAACCCCGTGTGGCTTGCCCAGTACTACCACACCAACACCTATGAAGGGGATTATTTCATGTGGCAGCACTCCAATACCGGCAGGATAGACGGTATAAAAGGGGATGTGGACCTGGATATTTATTATCCGGCGAAATATTCCCTGCCATGATTTAGTTTTTCGTTATTATATCGATAATATATGTATAATAACGGTTTGATAAGATATCCGGGTAAAGTACGGGATATTCCGTACAAAACAGACTTTTTTACTTAAGGATACTTATTAATGACTAATAGATCAGCTTTGTTGCGCAGACGTATTTTTGGCTTTATTCTGGTATTTTTACTCTTATTCAATGATTCGACCCTCATAGCCGCCGCGGAAAGCGGAGCCCTGAGGGGTGCGGGTGACCCTGTCATTACCGTTTACGGAAACGGTAACGATCTTTCCCTTGCAAACAATGTCACATTTAATTACGGCGAGACCGTAAATCTTACTCTCAGTGGCCCTACCCAAAGCGGGACCACTGAGTTCTTTATTAACGGAAACGGATACGATCAGGAATCCTTCAATCCTTCTTTTGCTTATCCCGTAGGTTCTTACAGACTGGGCTATCAGTTTGCAAGCACCGATTATTCCGAAGCTTATTCCGATTATGATTACGATTCTTTCGGCTTTACCGTGGTCAAGGCGCCGCTACCCGCTCCCACCGGACTTTCCTGGAGCGCGGGCACCAATGCCACCTGGACCGCTCCCGGCATAAGCTGCAAATACACCGTCTCTCTCTACAAAGAGGGCGTGGATGATCCGGTTGCCACAGCCGACAATGTTTCGGCAACTTCTTATGATTTCTCCGGCAGTCTGTCTTCTGCGGGAAGGTATACCTTCAGGGTAAAAGCCGTTCCCGATGCTTCTTCCACCGATTCTTACGTTGATTCCTCCTTCAGTGACCCCTGCGGTGATTATGCTTATGTGGTCTCTGTTTCCCTCAGTGCTGGAAACGGTATCACTTCGGTGTCGCCCGACAGCTCCTTCCTTCTCATAAAGGGAGCCGATGGCAGCAATACTCATGCAATAAGCGCTACTGAAGATTCGGCGGGCGGCTGGACCTTCGGGACCTGGACCGACATACCCGCGGGATTTGCCTTGCTTGGTGCCGCATCGGAAAAAGCAAATACTTTAAAGATCACGGATTCCTATTCGGGCGGGACGGAAGTCACCGTGAGAGCCGCAGGCGGAGAGTCCATCGAACCTTCGATCTCGAATTTTACGGTAGGTGACGGTGACACACTGAAGGGTACCATTCAAGATGCCAATTCAGGACTCTTTGGATATCTCTTTACGGATAACGGTAACAAAGCAAGCGTTGAAGCTCTTCCCGGAAGCGCCTGGACACCTGCATCCGGTACCGATGCACAGACTGTAAACTTTACCGTTACCGCTCCCGGTACCTATTACCTCTATGCCAAAGATTTAAGCGGCAATGTTGGAACGGCCGGCAACAGCGTGATCGTCAATGAGATCAGATATGAGAACTATTACGTAAACAATGCCAAAGTCAATAACGGCAGGGCTTATTACATCGGCGGAAGAGCCCTTACCCTTCCCACTGCGGGCGATATGCTGCGTGGCGGTTTCTCTTTCGGCGGATGGTATGACAATGCGGGCTTTGAAGGTGATCCCGTCAGCGTGATATCGGATCACGCGGGACTTTCTTCCGTTAAGACCTATTACGCGAAGTGGACAGGCGACAGCAGGGCCTTTTCCGAGTACCCGGCCGACGAAAATATCACCTATACCGGCACCGACATCGAGCTTACCGCAAGAGTGAGCGCTACAAACGCTTCCGTCATCTACAACTGGTACAAAGAAAACGGCGGTGTTTTTGAAAAGATCAACGGAGTCAGCGGATCTGTGTATACGGTGCGAAACGTATCCGATTCCGGTACCTTCAGGGTCGATGCGGTATATACCGTCATAAACGAAGCGGGAGAGGAAGAGACCCATACTCTTACGGGAGAGGTCTTTACCGTCATCATAGCAAAAGCATCCCTTACGGTGCGACCCGATGCCAGGAACATAACTTATCCCGAGGCTGCTCCGACACAGTATACTTTCAGCTATTACGGGCTTTTGGGAAGCGATGTCAATGCTCAGACAGGAAGGCCCGAGGCCTCTGCAGCCATCACTTCGGAAGGCTCCTTTATCTGTTCCTATTCAGAGGGTGACAATGCGGGAAATTACAGTATCGTAAAGGATCCGGGCTCTCCTGAGTTTTTGAGTGATAACTATATCATCACAGTAAATTCCGGAACTCTTACGGTGGCTCCCAAGGCGGCAGGCTCAGGTTCCCATGTGACGGTAACGCTTTCGGCATCGAGTTTCAGATATACGGGCAGTCAGTTACGCCCGGAAGTCAGTGTTACCGATGAAGATACCGGTGCAACGCTGACAGAGGATGATTATACTCTTTCTTTTTACAACAATATCAACACGGGTGCGGCAACCGATGAAAACGGCCCCCGTGTTGTCGTCGCGTTTAGAAGAAACTATTCGGGAACCCAGACACTCCATTTTGAGATCACTCACAATGAATACAGACCCACCCTTACCATGGCGGGGTATGTTTACGGATCCTTTATCTATGGTGATGCTCCCAAGACAGTGACTCCTTCGGGCTTCCCCGATGATATGAGCGACTCCGAAAAAGAAAACTATGTGCTCTACTACGTGCCCGGAACCCTTGATCAGGCAGCGGTGGATGAGCTTAATACCGGAAGTACGGTCCAGCCTGTCAATGCGGGAGACTATACCGCATTTATCGTTGTGGAAGAATCCGCAAACTATGACAGGACCCATTCTGCACCCTTACATTTTACTATTTCCAAAAAGGTCATCACTCTTACGGCCGCAAGCCATACCTGGGAATATGACGGCAATGCCCATTCGGATTCGGGCTTTACTCCCTCCAAGGATGCTGCGGACGATTTTTTCGTACACAGCTATGAATCCTTCACCAGTATCCAGGCGGTGGGCTCCATTACCAACGTGGGTACAGCTAAGAACGAGATCAGATATACTCTTTCTTCATCCACCAATGCGGACAACTACGATATCGTCTGTGTGGATGGTGATCTGGAGGTTACCCCCACGGTGCTCCAGGCTCCCGCAAACTGTAACTGGGACAGCGCCACTCCCGGAAGGGCATCCTGGATCGCCATTGCCAAGAACGGACTTACGGTGAGATATCGCCTGAAGCTTTACGAGCACGACGAGGCTCTCGGCACCGACACCTGTATCGCAGGTGCGGACGGCAGTCTTATTACCGCGGGTACCTATTATGATTTTGCGGACGTGATCCATTCAAGGATAGACGGAAGTGCCGAGGCAAAATCCTATTTCTTTACCGCCGAGACCATTTCCTACGGCGGAGTCAACAAAGACAACTATTCGAATTCCAATCCCTTGCACCCCGAGACCAGCGGCGAACTATACACCGCAAGGATCCGCCTTGTGAAGCGGGCAGGTGATGAAGAAAAGTATGATTACATAAGCCTTGAAGGTGTCGATGACGATTCCATCACCCTTATAGTGGGGGAGACGGTCATTGCAAGGGCCGGAGTAAAAGAAGGCTATTACATATCCTCTCTCGGAACCAATGTCCTCGGATATTCCGCATTTGTCCATACCTACACTCTTTCCAACACAGGGCGTACCGCAAGAGTCAGGGTCAGCCTTGACGGTGAATATATGACGGAATCCTATGCGGAGATCCTGTTTTCCGCATCCATAAACGACGTGGGTCCCAGAGTTTTAAGCTTCGAAGCCGAAAATGCCGCAGACTTAAGCTGCGTGCATTTAAGCGGTGAACTTTACGATTACCTGGGTCTCGCGGCCTACAGGTTCGTGCTTTTAAGCAGGGATGCCAACGGACTTTATCATGTCAGCGATCCGGATACTCCCTGGATAAGCCTTGGTGGAGTAAGGGGAAGCGAAACCGTTTCGGCGGATGTTTCACAGGCGGGAGTCTACGGCCTTCAGGTCAAGGATACAGGCAACAACGTATATCCTTTCTACAACGGAGAAAGCACGGGTATAGCCGTTTACAGGATCGCATTTGATCCCGGTGAAGGAACGGGCTCCATGGATCCCATCTTTAAGGTGGAGAACACAAGCCCCAGTCTTCCCGCATGTACTTTCACAAAGGAGCATTACACCTTTAAATACTGGAGCGGCAGCAATACCGGTATCATGGTGGACGGGGCACCGCTGGTTGCCAATGTCAACGATGTGCTGGTGGCTCAGTGGACCAATGAAAAGGTGAATTATGTCGTAAATTATTATTACATGAGGGGTGACGGAACCTATTCCCAGACCCCTGATGACACCGCTATTTTTCAGGGTAATCACGGAGACACGGTGACGGTTTCCGAGGGCTCCATCCAAAAGCCCAGAGCCAATTTCAATCTGGACTTGAGCCATAACAATTCAATCCTGCTTGAAAGCAGCGGGCTTGTTTTGAATGTCTATTATTCAACGGGTCTGTACACCATCACCTATACCTACAGGATCCCGGGGGATGCCGACGATACCGTGGCGGTTCAGACCTATCACTACAATCAGACCATAACGGAGCTTACCAAGCCCTCCGTTACGGGTTATGACTTTGTGGGCTGGGAATTCGGCGGAAGCGGTGCCGCTCCCGAGACCATGCCCGCCAACAACCTTAGTGCCACCGGTTCCTTCAGAGCCAAGGAAACCACCTACAAAGTGGTATATCACTTGGAAACTCTGGGTTCCGGCAGTGTTAAGACCGAGGAATTCCCCGTGGATGACAGCCGTACGGAGATATTCAATGCCAAAAACGATGAGACCGTACTTGTTAAGTTTACCGGCGACGAGGCAGTGAACACGGTCATCGTGCCCGAGATCGACGGATTTACCCGTTCGAGGATCAAGATAACCGCAGGTGCTCCCGCAGGAGAAACCCTTCCCGCCGAGGCCCTTCAGAACACTTCGGGAACAGTCAAATACGATCCCGCAGAAACTCTTTATATCAACCTCTATTACACAAGAAACGTATATACCCTGTACGTGGATGTCTGGAAGACCAACCGTGAAGTGCCCGGAAACCGGATATTCAGGCACAGTGAGCCCCGTCAGTACCAGGAAGTACTTTCGGACATAGAAAAGTATTCAAGACCCGCTTATTATCTTGGTGAATCACCCTATTCCTCGATCCCTCTGGATGATTCTTCCAATCCTTTTCAGATGCCCGCAAGCTTCGTGTTCGCAAGCTATACCGACTATTCCACGGGTCCGGAACCCACAAGGATGCCGGCCGGTGACGTGACCGTTACCAAGGACGTTATCTCCAACGAAAACTCGGAATTCAGGGTAAAGCTTTATTTTGAAACAGGCACTGTAGGTGTGTTTGAAGTAAAGTCCACCTTAAGTTACGAATACCCCACCGGCGGCAATATCCACATAACCGATACGGATACACCGGACGAGGGCAATGATTATTATCTTAACTACAATGATTTCATCCAGACAGTAAGCAACTACGGTTATTACACTCATGTGCTTATCCCTTCGGCCGATGCCAACGGTAACCTGTCGGTGGAAGAGGGTGCGGTTGCCGATGACGGTTCTTTGGAACTTCACATCTATTTCGAAAGAAAGATGACAACCGCTACCATCAGCTATCGATACAGAGAAGCCGGCGGCAGCGACGTGACCATAGCTACATACAGAGTAAGGGGAAAGTGGGGCACAAGCTACACCTTTGCACCGGACCTTCTTTTTGATCCCACAAACAATGCTGCAGTTACCGGCAATGCGGTATACACCGGAAACAATGTGGTAACGGGGATCACCTATCCCAACGATAAACTGGCCTATGACTTCAGGAACAACAACTATCTGGTTTCTTATTCCAGCCATTATCAGTACTTTAACGAAAACGGAATAGTAAAAAGCACCTATCCCAGCTATACCTTTACGACCATTGGCACAGGAACCGTTAAAGATGCGGGTTACCCTGCAAGGAGCATCTCCAATGCAGGGCTCACCGATGTCATCACAAGCTATTTCAGCGTTAACGACTCCTATAACAGTGTTACCGTTTCCTACAACCAGATTTCGGCCTACGAAGAGTTTTATCTGGATCTCAGGATCAGAAATGACTTAAGACTTCACGACACAAGCCTTGAATGGTGGACGGACAATTACGGCGGATACACCCGCACCTATCCCGACGGCAGGACCTCTGCGGCCATTGTCTACGAGTATGACGGTAACAGCGACGGAAATACCGAAGCCTATCCCGTAAAAGTCATTAACAAATGCGCGGTGGTGACCGCTGCTCCCTTGAATTCCGCCGGAGCCGCAGTGGACAATTATCCCGCAGCCAATGCAAAGAGCAGAAGCTATGATTATTCCTCGGTTGACGTGGACGATCCCGCAAATCTGCATGCCGGCTGCGTGCACATCACGGAAAATTATTATTTCTACGATCCCGCAAACAACCCCGACAACAGGTCCGAAGCCTTCGGAAGCGAAGCCTGCGTATTTCTGGTGGAGCCTTCCGATAAGTTCCTGCAGGGAGCCTATGTGGGCTACACTGTCACGGGAGCGGAAAAAGCACAGGCTGACCGTTTCATGGCAAAGTACAAAGAAGCCCACGCGGAAGGCGGTGTGGCCGGAATCGTTGATGAAAGCCGTACAGCCCTTGCTTACAACAACTACAGCTACGGAAGTACCTATGTAAGCGGAACCCACAGCTATGTCGAGATCAACTACTATTATCTGAGCAATTGCAGACTGTATTTTTACTTTAACGGCGTAACTTACAGTGACAGCGTGGCAAACTCCTATGTGTACGGCACTGTGGTACCCAAGGCCGATGTGACCATTTCCACCATTCCTCCGAAGACAGGATATGATGTGGTCTGGTATGTCAATGAATCCTATACCACACCCATCCCCGACGGCGGACTTACCATGACCTACGATCGTACCGTTTACGGCAGGTACGAAAAGAGCGTCATCAGGAACATGGAATATGTGTACTATCAGCTGGCAGACCCCATTACCATAAGCTCTGAAACCTACAACTATGTAGATCAGGACAACCTTGACGTTCTTTCCGCATATCTGGAAGCTGAGGGCACTCCCCTTACCCTTACAACCCGCAATGAGCAGGTCAATGTGGGTACTCAGGATGCGCCCATCCTTCGCAATGCAACAACACGTATATACACCCTTGACGGGGCACCCGTATTTACAGCAAAAGAAAGACCCACCCTGACCTATACGGAGTTAAAACTCAGCAAGGGAGAGGCTTCCTATGAGGATTATTATCTTGACGGAGTGGCAGGCTTCTACTTTGACGAGACCAACAACGACAACCGTTCCTACGGGTACGTAAACACCACACCCCTTCTTTTGAAGGTATATTTTGCCAGAGATCAGTATCAGGTAGAGGTCATAAACAACGTATCCGAAACCGAGAATCCGGAAATTAAGAGATTCTCCATCGGACAGCATGTAGCACTTACGGAGCCTGCAAAACCCGGATATACCTTCGGCGGATGGACCTGGGAAAAGTGGGATGCGGATCTGTCCGCATACGTTCCCTACGAGCCTGTCATCGAACAGGGAGACACCTATTTTAAGATGCCCGAATTCAATTTAAGGGCCTCTGCGACTTACGATCCCGCTGCATTTAACGAGCAGCTGACCCATTTCTTCCAAAAGGAAGACAACACCTATGATACGGCATTTTTAGACGGGCTCGGAGTCGGGACCACTGCCACCGTTGTGTTTAACGAAAGGACCTTCAACGATGCGGAGGTCTACGGAAACCTTGCGGATCCTTCGGCGGTAAAGATCGATACGGGTAACGAAGTCCTTTACTTTAACGGCGCCCGCAATGTTTCGGGAACCCTTACCGTTGACGAATCCTTCCTGGTGGTTGCAAAGACCGTTGCAAGTGTCGTGAGCGAAAGTTCCGTGGACCTTGAGTCCCTGGCCATCAACTACCTGGAGATGTATGATTACGCCTACAGCATCTACAAGGATGCCACCAACGTAATCCGTATCCAGGCAGGAGAAGCGAATCCCGCAGCGAAGTACGGCATGACCCTTGAACTGTATTATCCCAGAACGGCGAACTACAGAGTCCGTCTTCTCGGTCTGGCGGCAGACGGGGGAGAAAACGGACTTACCCTCACAGGCAGCGGCCTTCATTTCTTCGGCGAGGATGTGAACATTACCGCAGTCATGTCCGAAGGATATGAATTCCTGGGATGGTTCAGTGCGGAAGATATATTGTCGGATTATCCCGATGCGGGTGATACCGACCATATGAGAAGTCTGGTGTCTTATACCGTGAGAGACGATCTTGACACTGCCATCTCATCCCTTGTACCCGTCAGCGATTCGCTGATTCTTAACAGGACCATCAGAAGCCATCTGGATCTGGTGGCTGTTGTGCTGCCCGAAGAAATAGTAATACCGAAGCTCAGATTCTCCGGCAGGGATTCTTACGTATATGGTTATCATGATTCGGCGGAGAATACGGTCACAGCTATCGCAAGCACCAATTTTACTTCTTCCGACACCGAATGTGACGGCATGAGTGCCTCAGAGATCGCAGCCCTCAATGTAAGGGCTCAGAAGACCAAGATCACCGGCTATCAGTGGTATCTTGTTACCGAGGAAGCGGGGGAGGAAGTCCTTACGATACCCGCAGGGGAAGTTACCACAAGTAACTCCTACAGATTCACCACCGGAAAGAATGCGGGTGAATACAGATACAGGCTTAAGGTCAGCTATGAACGTACCGATACGGGAAGAACGGGAGTCCTTGAGCGTGATTTTGTCATCAATGTTGCCAAGGCCGATCTTGATGACTATGTAAGCCTTACGTCCTATCACGGGATCTACGATAACAGACCCCATTCCATCGGTGTGTCGGTATCGCTTCCCGCAGCGGATTATGAGATCTATTACCATGCCACACAGGAAATAAATCAGGGAAATAAGGACAGTCTCGGCATTACCGCGGTTCTTCCTCAGTATACCCATGTTTTGTTCGATGAAGACTTTGGTTTTGCGGATGCACATATGACCTATGTGTATGTAAAGGATCTTACCGGAAACTACAACGATTATTACGGATCATCCTTTGTTTACATAGAGCCAAAGACCGTGTCCATCAGACCTACGGACAAGGTATTTGAAAAGATCTACGATGGTACCGCCTCCGTAAACGGAAATGCCGTGGACGGCGTATCGGACCTTTACAATCTTTCCCAGGGCGGATATTACACCATTATCGGATATGTGGACGGGGACGATGCCACTCAGGCTTATACCCTTGCCTGCAACGCGACCTACAACAGCGAGCACGTAAGGCTTGCCAAGGTATTTACCGTAAGGGATCTGATACTTGTAAACAAATTGAGCGGTGAAGAGATCCACGACTATGTGTTCCCCGATAGCACATCCCTTTCTTTTACCGGTAATATACTTCCCAGACCTCTGACGGCAGAATGGGTACTTTCACAAAATACCGAGGAAGTTGCGGGAGAGGACCTTCCTGCCTATGTCTACAACGGAACAAGACAGGGTCCCGACATCAGACTTTCGGCTGTCCAGGAATACCCCATCCCCGCCATTGATTCAAGCATCACAACGGCACTTTCCGTTTCAAATCTTCAGGACAGTGTGGGTGTTTATACCGCCATGCCCATAGTCACCCTGGCTGTCGGAGCACATTACGAATCTTCGGATTACAGTTTTACCGTTACCGGTCAGAAATATGTGATAGTAAAGCGTCATGTCACGGTTGTTCCCGTTGAAAGGACCACGGTCTATAACGGAATGCGACAGACCATTACGGTGTTCACGGCGGATGCAACTGCGGAAGAACTGGCTCAGGGGCTGGAGACAGGCGTGATCGCGGATCATCTTCCCTACACCACCGCGGAGCCTTCGGTATATTACGTGGATGCCGGGACCTATACGGACATGAAGATGAAGAACCTTGTTATCTGCGATGACAAGGGAAGGAATAAGAACGACAACTACGAGATCACCTATGTTACCGGTACCCTTACCATCAACAGATGTCCCGTAAGAGTTACCGGTATCACCGCCGATTCCAAGAATTTTGACGGGACGGTGGCCGTAGAGAATATTAACGTGGATTCCCTTACCTTCGTTCCTTCCGTTCAGGGAGGCACAGCCCTTTATACCAATGCGGGTACCGGTTTGCAGGATGTGCTTGCTCTCGACAAAACCACCATAGTTGCCGAATTCACGGATCCTCACGTGGGAGCGGACAAGACGGTGAACCTTACTTTGGTTCCTGCATCCCTTACGGATGTGGCCGGCAGAGATTGTGTCAAAAACTATGTCTTGGATATAGCCGGCAGTCAGGCGGATACCACTGCTTCGATCCTTGCCAGCAACATTACGGTAAAGGCAGAGCCTTTAAGCGTGATCTACGGTGAAGCTGCTCCTTTCACATCTACCTTTGCGGGATTCTACAATAACGGAACCTTCGAGACTCATCCTTATGCGGACATCGCAGGTGAGATCACGGGAGCTCCCGCATATCTCATAAAGGTCAACCAAGGAACCAACGAGTCTCCCGACTGGCAGTGGGTGAACTACGTGCCGGGCTCCGTGGGTGTGGGAACCTATGAGATCAAGGTGGATACAAGCCCCATCTCTGCAGGAGACTACACCTTCTCCTGGGACGAGGACGAAGAGTATTCACTCCTTATCGTGGCAAGAAGACCTATCACCCTGTTTTCGGCAGCAAATCCTGATATAGTAAAGACCTACGATACCACCACCGATGTGCTTTCCGGCAGCATTGTAAGGGGTGAAGATTATGTATTTAACAGTCAATACGGATCGGGAGCTTCCGCAGGCGGACTTCTTCCCGGTGATGTCGCATCCTTCGATCTTTCGGGCTTTGACGCCGTTTACAACTCAAAGGACGTTAAAGATGCAGACAGGGTTACCCTTACCAATATCACCATAAACAACAGTAACTATAAGCTGGTAAAAGCAAACGGAAGTCTTTGGATCGCTTCCGACGGACTTGATATAGAAGCCTCCATCACTAAGGAGGATCTTACCCTTTCTTTGGACGAAAAGACCATAGAGTACGGAACCGCAAATCCCGCGGGCTATGTATACTCAGGTGAACCCGGCACAGGTTTTCTCATTACGCTGACGGGATTTGTGGGAGAAGAGACCACGGCGGTGCTTACCGGAAGCTTTGCCGTGACCCATACCTATGATACGGCATCCGCCCATACCCGCGGAGTGGGAGACTACGATGTTACCGTTTCCGTCAACGACAGCTTTGCCGATGACAATTACACCATAAGATATGCCGGCAATGAGATAACTACTTCCGTGGTATTCCCGGATCATCTGCATGTTACAAAGAAAACCCTTACGGTAACTCCCGTAGACAAGCAGATGAAATACAAGATCGGTGACGACGATCACCTGATCCCCGCTCTCGAATGGACCTATGACGGTTTCGTGACAGGCTGGGATTCTTCCGTGAGCCTTTCTTCGGAACTTTCGGGCATCGGTGCTTATGTAACGGTAAAAGACACGGATACGGTGATCACTCCCGATTACACCACCCTTGTGGGTGATTATGACATAAAGCTTTCGGGCCTTCCCACCCTTGATAACTATACTGTTGTATTTGAACAGGGTCTTTTCAGGGTCATCCCCAGTAAGATCTACGTCAAGGTCGGCAATCTCGAAAATCTCATCACGGTCACCGACAAGATGTATGACGGCACCGTGGCTCTTCTCCCGGGACAGATCGTTGTTCGTGACAGGGAAGAGCTGATCGATGAACTGGCGGATCCTTCCAAGGGGGAGGCTTATTGCCTGCTTCCCGCAGATGCGGAATATTTAAGGAACCATCCCACAGTTGAGATCATCGTCTTTGATTTCAGTGAGTCGAAATACCAGGACAAAAACGTGGGAACCGGCAAGCCCATCATCGTTGAATATACACTGGGTGAATACTTGAGGGAAAGATATGAGCTGGACGGTACGGACAATGCGGCCACTGCAGGTATCTACGTGGCTCCCCTTACCATTACTCCCAACAATATCACCATAAAGTACGGAGCCCGCAGGCCTACATCCTATACCTACACGGCAACGGGGTTAAAGAACGGCGAGACCATTGAAACCACCACCGATGATTTCAGCGGAAGCCTTTCTTATTCCTGCAACACCTACAGTGATACCCCCGGAGCCTTTTCACCCGTAAATACCGCCCCCGGCTATGATATAGATGTGACGGGCGTTACAAACGGAAACTATGCCATCACCTACGCTCCCGGCCATCTCTTTGTCACCAGGGATAAACTTTCCATGGCAGTGCCTGTATGGAGCAATACCCTTCCCGGTGTGGTCACCTGGGCTGCCTCTGCAGGCATTGGTGACGTTGCGGTGGCGGGCTATACCGTTACGCTCCTAAAGAACGGAACCCAGGTCTGGTCAGATACCGTGGGAGCGGATGTACGTTCTTACGATCTTACGGACAAGATGCACGAAGATAAGGGTAACTATACCGTTAAGGTCAAAGCTGTTGCGGACCTTACAAACAATGCGGCAAAAGCAAATGTGGCTGATTCCGACGAAAAGACCACTCAGGCGGCACGTAAGGTAATAAACCTGTCCGTTGTATTTGCTGCGGGAACTTCGGGCAAGGGCACTGCAGAGACCATAGATTCCGTAAGCGGAGATCCCATATTCCTCAACTTTGCGGGAGATAACGAACCTCACAGAAGCCTTAACGCCATTGTGGGAGAAACGGTTTCTTATACCGCAGTCATCAGAAACGCTACGGGTTATGTTTCGGCTGCAACCGTAAACAACGATAAGATCACTCTCACGGAAGAAGCGAATTATACCATAAACGGCGGAAAATGCGAGTTTAGGGGAACTGCCGCTGTTGCCGGCGATGCCGACGAAGACGGTATCATCACCGTTACCCTGACACCCGTACCAGCACTGGTTCAGGCCACCATCGATGCCACATCCCTTTCCGCCACCTACGGATTCTCGGCATTGGATGCGCCTGTTGTCCGTGCCCATACACAGAGTGTATCCGGTGACAACATAGAACTTTCCGGTTACGACTTTACTTACACCTGGCAGATCAGGGATACAAGAGATCTTGCTTTTTCCGGTAACGGCTGGAACACAAAGCTTACGGACTCCTCGGAAAGCACCTATCACCTGCCTACGGAGACCGATGATGTTTCTCCCGTAAATCTTGGCTACGGAATAAACAGATACTGGGTAAAATGCACGGTTACGGCCACCAGAAAGGACAACGGCGAATCCGCATCCGTAACCACCTCTGACATCAAACTTTCCGTTACAAAGGGCACCTACAACCCTTACGCAAAGTTCATTGTTGCCGGAGTGCAGGAAGACAGCTGCGAATATTTTTACGGAGAATCCAGGATCGAGCCCGTCCTTACCAATCTGTGCGGTGAGATCGATAACTCCAACATGGACACCTACGTGACCTGGCAGTATTCAAGGACCGGAGCCGCAGGCTCCTGGACAGACTATGACAGGGCAACGGATACCGGAGTTTTGACGGATGTGGGAACCTACTATGTTCGTGCAAGCATTGCGGAGACCGAGAACTTCGAAGCAAAGATCACGGCGCCCATTACCTACACCGTAAAGAAAGCAACCCTTGATACCCCCGCCAATGTAAGGATGACCGCATCTGTCAGCGCTCCTTACGGTCTTGCCAAGTGGGACAGGGTAGAAGGACCCAGAGAAAATGCCGGAGCAGCGGGAAGATCCGCTTCGGAAGTCAGTGTCAGATACGAGGTTGAATTAAGAAAGGCACCCATGAACGGAAGCCTCTCGGATTCCGCATTGGTATCCGGAGGCCATGTATATGTGGCGGATTCCGCAGACCCCGAATATGATTTCACGGATCTTATCACGGAAGCCGGAACCTATTATATCACCGTCAAGGCTTTGGTAGTGGACGACGGAGGCAGGACCAACTGTAACGATTCCGGAACAGCGGCCTATGCGGCGGTTATCACCATCGGAGCTGAGGTTACCAGTAACCTTCCCGACATACATTCTTTTGAAAAGATCTATGACGGCACTCCCCTTATAATGACGGCGCATTATCACGACGAGACCGGCGGCTGGACCTATCAGTGGCTTAAGAACGGTGCGGAGATCATCGGTGCTGCCACGGACTCCTACGAGATCACCCATGTGGAGGAGAATGCCCGCTTTGTATGCCGTATCACAGCCAACGATATGGCCCATACCATTTACTACACCAAACCTATCGATGCAAAGATAGATCAAAGACCTGTAACTCTTACGACTGCAGGAAACACCTGGACTTACGATGCGGCAGCTCATACAATGAACACCGTTTCGGGAACAGATCCGGACTATGAGATCACCCTTACTCCCGGACAGGGAGCAACGGGGTCTGCCCTTGCATCCGGTGATGCCGTAAGTCTTATCACAATGCCCGCAAGCATCAGAAACGTGGGTACGGTTTCCAATAACGTATCGGCTCTCGTGATCATGAGAAACGGTACGAAACAGGTATACGATCTTGCGGATGCAGCAGATCCTTCAAATACCAACGATTATGTATTTACCTTCAGTTACGGCACTCTCAGGGTAAACAAGAGAGATATCACCGTTACGGCAGCATCACGGACCGCGGAATACAGCGGAGCCGTTCTTTCCGATGCGGGCTTTACCGTTACCGACGGAGTCACGGGCTTAAATGTCCTTGCTACAGGACACACCGTGGAAGCAACGGTCACCGGTGAGATCACCGCATACGGAACGGCTGACAACCTGCTTTCGAACATCAGGGTAAAGAGCGGTGCCACAGATCTTACTGCAAACTACAATATCACTGCCGTAAAAGGAACCCTCAGCATCACAAAGAAAAATCTTGTGATCACCGGCAGCAGTGCTTCCAAGAACTACGACGGACAGCCCCTTACCTTCGAGACCGGAGATACACTGCCTGCCTCGGGATATACAAAGTCCGGTCTTATATCGGGAGATACCCTGCAGGCACTTACTCTCACAGGTTCGATAACCCGCTTTGACGGCGGTGTGCTCGGAGGAAATACCGTTGAGAACATGCCCGGAAATGCTTCTGTCGTGAACGCTCACGGCGATGATGTTACGGAAAGTTACAACATTTCATACGTGGCGGGAACACTTACAATCAATAAGCGCCCCGTTACCTTAAAGGCCGATGACAAGCTCGGAAGCAACGGAAGTGTTTACGGCGATCCACTTTCGGCACTTACCGTGTCGGTAACATCCGGAGCCGATGCAACCCTTTCAGGAAGCGCCATAATCTCAGAACTTAGCGCTCACGCAAGCAGTACCGTAACGAACCGTTCCAACGTGGGACTTCACGATATCACGGTGCTTTATACCGATGCCCACGGAAACTATACGGTTACCGTAACGGACGGAGAGTATGAGCTTTCCAAGGCGGATATTACCGTAAACAAGACCGATACCGTCTGCATCTATGATGCTCAGCCTCATACCATTACTGTGGGAGCTACCGTACTTTCGGGAGACACGGCCACCATCCGTTATGCAACGGTACCTCTTACTGAGAGTAATTACCTGACGGAAGGTTCCCTTGACAAGCCGGACTTTACCTTCGTTAACTTAAGCGGCGGTTCGGTTCAAAGTTATACTGTTTACTATTACGTGACCTGCCCCAACTACAATGATGTATCCGGCAGCGGAACCGTTACCATAAACAAACGCCCCGTAACCTTTACCGCATCAAACGGCTCCAAGGTTTACAACGGAACTCCTCTTACTAGGAACATAACCACCGGAAGTGCGGTAAACTACAGTGTTTCCGCAACTGCGACCGGAACCGGCATTACCACGCAGGATCACATCGATTCCGTCACCATAACGGGGTCCCAGACCCATGCGGGTTCAAGCGATAACGTTATTTCCGGTGCGGTCATAAAGAACAGCGCCCTTACGGATGTTACGGACAATTACGAGATCACCTACGTAAACGGCACCCTTACCGTCAATAAGGCCGTTGACGTACTTACAGTTACGGAAGATCCCGGAAAGACCTACGATTCCACACCCGTCAACGATCCTTCCTACACAAGACTTAGAAACGGTGAGGCTTCGGACAATACCGCAGTTATCCAGTTTAAGTACTATGATTCCGCCATGAATCTCTTACCCGGTGCACCGGACCGCGCAGGCAGCTACTATGTGAAGATCACGGAAGCCGCAAGTGCCGATTATGAGGCAACGGAATCACCCCTCAAGGCCTTTACCGTAGCAAAAAGAAACATCACACTTTCAACCGACCCCGGAGAGTGGGTTTACGATACTTTGGCCCACACCAAAAATGTTGTGACCGGAGCTTCGAAGAATTATTCGGTAAGCGGTGCGGGTCTTGCCTCTCTTGATGAGATCGGAGAGATCGTCATAGGCGGACAGATCACCAATGCAGGTACAGCAGTCAATGTCATCACGAGTCTTAGGATCGAAAGGGCCTCGGATCATTCCGATGTTACGGCCGATTACACCATCACCTACAGTTACGGTACTTTGACCGTGACAAAGGCTATAGATGTACTGACCGTTACCGAGGATCTCAGTAAGATCTACGACAGCGTGGCAGTGAACCTGCCTGCCTATACCAGAGTCAGGAGCGGCGCGGCTGCCACAGACAATACTGCCACCGTAAGTTTTGCTTTTTACACAGATAACGGAGGAGCACCCGGTACTTTGCTTTCGGGAGTACCAGGAAACGCCGGCACTTATTGGGTCAAGGCTTATGAGCCCGCCTCAGCAAACTATTTTGCCGCGGAATCTGATCCCGTATGTTTCACAATTTCAAAGCGTACAGTCAATATCACGGCAGAGGATAAGACCAAGGTATACGGGGATGCCAATGAAACCCTTACCTATACCCTGACTCCCGCAGACGGTGTGGCCAATGCTTCGGATCTTGCGGCCCTTAATATAAGGCTTACCACTGCCGCCATCACGGCTTCGCCCGTGGGCACCTATGATATTGAGGTTTCCTATACGGACAACGCAAATTATACCGTTACCGTAACAAACGGAGAGTATACCGTTACTCCCGCTACCATGACCGCTTCAGTAGGAAGCACCGGACATGTATATGACGGAACCGAGCATGCTTTTTCACTTACGGTCAACGCGGGAAGAGTCAGCTCGGATGCGCCTGTTGTTTACTACAGCCTTACAACCCCTCTTACCGCATTGAATTATGCAACGGAGGGAAGCACCGCCGTGCCCGGATTCACCTATTGCAGATTAAACGGCGGCTCGGTTGAGGCTTACAACGCATATTACTATGTGACCTGCGGAAACTACGACGATCTTTCGGGATCCGCCACTTATACGGTGACCAGACGTCCTTTGGAGATCACTGCAGATTCGGCGGAAGCACCCTTTGATCCTTCGAAGACTCTTACCAAGGATTCCTATACCGTTACCGGAGGAACAAACCTGGCTTCAGGCGATGCGGTCAGTGACTATAGGGTTACCGGTTCACAGCACGACAAGGGTTCTTCCTACAATGTGCCCCATGATTTTGTGATAAAGAAGGGGGCAGTTGAGACCACTGAGAACTATGATATAACCTACATTAACGGTATCCTGGTGGTTGGTCTTGCCATACAGACCATCACCGCCGAAAACTTTGAAATTGAGTACGACGGAAACGGCTATACAATTGTCGATATAGCTGCGGTAACAAACGGCGACGGCAGTCTTATATACATTCCCGATTCCGGAACCGATTCAACGGTATATAAAGAACCGGTATTCATAACTGTTACCATCAGGGCACCGGAGACCGCCAATTACGCTTTGGCAGAAAAGATCGTAAGATTTATCATAAGACCCAGACGTATCACCCTCGGAGCCGCATCCTTATCAAAGACGGTGGACGGTTCAGCCTTCGATCCTGCGGATATCGAGAGGTATTCTGTAAGGTCCGGAAGTCTTGCGACCGGAGACACCATAGACGAAAATCTGTCGGAACTTCTGGTGGAACCCGACGTTACGGGATTTGCTTCGGTAGGCTCCTGCGTAAACAGGCTTAAGGGAATTACCGATCCCG
>JAEEGT010000178.1 GCA_016280465.1 Lachnospiraceae bacterium
TGATAGTTGTCTGCGTACTTCTTTCACGCAGAAAAGTCGCCGATTTCCATTCAAAATATGCGGGAGTCGATCTTACCAAGGATGTAGCCGGAACCGAAAGAGCCGGGGATTATGAAAAGTACGTTCTTTCTCATGATCAGGTCTTCCCTTCCGAGGATATTGAGATCGATGTTTTCTCAGGCAAGACCGAAGGCAATGTCAAGGTAGAATCCAATGTTAACGGTGTCGACAAGGCCCTCTTTACCGACAGTGATTCCACCGTTACCTGGGAGATCAACGCTCCCGAAGCCGGCTTCTATAATCTTTACATGGAATATCTTATCTCCGAGTCTAAGGGTGTTGTGGCAGAGAGAAGAGTTACCGTTAACAACGAACTTCCCTTCAGCGATGCCATGAGCATCGAGTTCTCCAGAATCTGGACCGACGCCACCGCTCCCAAGGTTGACAACCAGGGCAACGAGATCCGTCCCAGCCAGGTGGAGATCTACGACTGGCAGAGAAACTACTTTGAGGATGACAGAGGCTATGAGGCCGAGCCCTACAAGTTCTGGCTCGACAAGGGTCCCAATACCGTAACCATCTACGCGGTCAACGAGCCCATGTATTTAAAGTCCGTTACCCTTAAGGCCATCACCGCCACCAAGGACTACAAGACTTATCTTCAGGAAAATTCCGGCAAGTCCGCAGGCGCTAATTCCAAGACTTACATGGAGCGTATAGAGGGCGAGAAATCCACCAGAAGAAGCGAATCTTCCCTTTATGCTAAATATGACAGATCCTCACCCACCACTTACCCCAACAGCGTTACCACCACAGTCCTTAACTATGTGGGCGGCGATGCCTGGAGGAGCAACGGTCAGTGGATCGAATGGGAAGTTAATGTTCCCGAAGACGGTTTTTACAATCTTATGATCAAGGGCCGTCAGAACTATTCCAGAGGTTCCGTTTCCAACCGTTCCATTCTTATCGACGGCGAAGTTCCCTTCAAGGAACTGGAAGAGGTTTCTTTTGCCTACGCCAACGACTGGGAGTGCAAGACCCTGGAAGATTCCGAAGGCAACCCTTACAACATCTATCTTACCGCAGGAAAGCATACGGTAAGGATGGAAGCTACTCTCGGAGGTCTCGGACCGATACTTGGCGATATCGAGGCATCCACCTTCAGACTTAATCAGATCTACAGAAAACTGCTGGTATACACGGGAACCAATCCCGATCACTACCGTGACTACCGTATCGAATATGTTTATCCCGAGATCATCGAGGCAATGGATCTTGAGTCCAAGAGACTCTTTAAGATAGTCGATGACATGGTTGCTTACTCCGGACAGAAGGCCGATCAGATCGCAACGGCTCAGACCCTGGCACAGCAGCTTGAGCGTTTCGTAAAGAAACCTCCGAAGATCACACTTGAATTTACCACCTTTAAGGATAACATCACCGCTCTCGGTACCGCTTCCCTTAACATGAGCGAGACCAAGCTGGATGTGGACTATATCGTACTTTCCGGTACCGATGTTAAGCCCAAGATTGAAAAGAGCAACATCTTCATGTCCCTGTGGCATGAGATCAAATCCTTCGGCGCATCCTTCGTAGTTGACTACAATGCCGTAGGCGATGTTTACACCGGTGATGATAAAAAGGACGCTGTTACGGTCTGGGTACTTACCGGACGTGATCAGGCTACGATCCTTAAGGCCCTTATCGATGACACCTTTACTCCCAAGACCGGAGTCAAAGTCAATGTAGAACTGGTAGCCGCAGATGCACTGCTCAATGCAGTCCTTGCAGGCCGCGGACCCGATGTGGTCCTTTCCGCAGGTGCCGACCAGCCCGTTAACTTCGCACTTCGTAATGCAGTTGAAGATATTACCCAGTTCCCTGACTGGAAGGATGTTCTTTCTCACTACTCCGAAAGCTCCTATGAACAGTACAGACTGGACGATCATATCTACGCAATACCCGAGCAGCAGACCTTCAACGTAATGTTCTACCGCAAGGACGTTTTGGAAGAACTTGAGCTTGAAGTTCCCCAGACCTGGGACGATCTTATAGCGATGCTTCCCACCATTCAGGGAAACAACCTGTCAATCGGAATTCCCAGTGCGGGCGGATCTTCATCCTCAGCAGGTGCCACCACAGCGGTCGCATCCAACCTGCCCGACCTTTCATTGTACTTTACCCTTCTCTTCCAGTACGGCGGAGACCTGTACAATGAACCCGGCACTTCCACCACGGTGGATACCGAAGCCGGTGTTGAAGCATTCGATGACTATGTAACCTACTTCAATGATTACGGCATTCCCGTTTTCTTTGACTTTGTAAGCCGTTTCCGTTCCGGCGAGATGCCCATCGGAATCGCATCATACAGTACCTATAACACTTTGATGGTTTCCGCTCCCGAGATCCGCGGACTTTGGGACTTCACCCTTATCCCCGGAACGCCCAGAGTCAACAAGCGTGGTCTTGACTACATCGACAGATCCGTATTCATCACCGGTAATGCCACCATGATGCTTAAGATCAAAGACGATCAGAAGAGACAGAACGCCTGGGAATTCATGAAGTGGTGGGCAGGAGTCGACACTCAGGTTCAGTTCGGCCGTGAGATCGAAGCGCTTCTCGGAGCCTCCGCCCGTTACAACACCGCAAACCGCGATGCTTTCTCCAGACTTTCCTGGAGCGTTGAAGACATAGCGGTCCTCGAAGAACAGTGGAGCCAGTCCAAGGGTATCCGCGAGGTTCCCGGAGGATACTACACCGGCCGTCACCTCGGTAACGCCGTACGTAAGGTTATCAACGAGAAAGTCGATTCACGAGAGACCATCATCGACTATTCCGTTAAGATCAACGAAGAGATAACAAAGAAACGAAAAGAATTCGGTATGCCGGTTGAAGAATGATCGAAACGGCTGAAACGGTAAAAATCCTACAAAGAGGAAAACCATGAAAGAATTTTTCAGTAAGTATTTTGCACTCAGAAAACACAATGCACAGGTTGCCTGGAAGAAGGCCAAATTAGCCAAGAACTGCTATCTGTTCCTTGCTCCCTACGCCATCCTGTTTACCATGTTTTTCGTGTTCCCCGTAGTAGCGTCCATTTACTTTTCCTTTACCTACTACAACATCCTGGAACCTCCGAGATTCATAGGGCTTCACAATTACATAAGCCTGTTGCTCGAAGATGAGATCTTCCTGGTGGGCGTTAAGAACACACTGCTCATCGCGGTCATCACGGGACCTTTGGGATACATAATGTCCTTCTTCTTCGCCTGGCTTATCAACGAGCTTCCCCGCTGGGTACGAAGCGTAGCGGTAGTTATTTTCTACGCACCCTCCATCGCGGGTAACTGTTTCGTGATCTTCGCAGTATTCTTCCGAGGCGATGCTTACGGATACGTCAATGCACTCTTAATGCATTTCGGATTGCAGGACGCTCCCAAGTTCTGGCTGACGGATCCCAAGTACATGATCTGGATCTGTATGTTAGTCATCCTGTGGATGAGTCTCGGTACCGGATTTCTTTCCTTCGTTGCAGGTCTTCAGGGTGTTGACAGAGCCCAGTTCGAAGCCGGCTACGTGGACGGCGTTAAGAACCGCTGGCAGGAGCTTTGGTACATCACTCTTCCCAACATGAAGCCCATGCTCATGTTCGGTGCGGTCATGGCCATCACCCAGGCCTTCGGTGTCTGCGACGTAACCATGCAGCTTTGCGGATATCCCAGTACCGACTATGCAGCACGTACCATCGTAACCCACCTGTTCGACTACGGTTTCTCAAGATTTGAAATGGGTTATGCCTGTGCCATAGCTACCATCTTGTTCTTGATGATGATCCTTTGCAATAAAGCAATTCAGAGTTTACTTAGAAGAGTAGGAACCTGATATGAGTAAAAAGAAACGTGAAGCTGCGGTTGAAAAACCTTACCGCAAAAAACTGATCAGAAGAAGAAAGCCCAACAGATCCATAGGCGGAGATGTGGCGCTCGGAATATTCCTGTTACTGGTGGCGGCCATAATGTTCTTCCCCATCGTGTATGCGGTGAGCAACGCATTAAAGCCCCTGGACGAACTTTTCATGTTCCCTCCCAGGATATTCGCCAAGAACCCCACGATGGACAATTTCTCGGACTTGTTTGTGACCATGGGAAAGTCCTGGGTCACATTTACCAGATACCTGTTTAACACGGTGTTCATTACTGCGGTGGGTACCTTCGGACATCTGATCATCGCATCCATGGGTGCCTTCGTGCTGGCAAAGTACGATTTCCCCGGCAACAGAACATTCTTCAAGATCGTTACCGTTGCCATGATGTTCTCGTACTACGTTACCGGTATCCCCAACTACATCCTTATCAACAAACTGGGATGGGTTGATACATATTGGGCCATCATAATCCCCGCATTCGCTTCTCCCATGGGTCTCTTCCTTATGAAGCAGTTCATGGAAGGCTTACCCACATCCCTTATTGAGGCAGCCAAGATCGACGGCGCCAACGAGTGGAGGGTATTCTCCGGGATCGTAATGCCAAACGTTAAGCCCGCGTGGATGACACTTATCATCTTCTCGGTACAGGGACTTTGGAATAACAGAGCATCGACTTACATTTATTCCGAAGAAAGAAAGACCCTTGTATACGCCCTTCAGCAGATCCAGGCCGGCGGTATCGCAAGAACCGGTCAGGGCGCGGCGGTTTTGGTAGTTGTTATGATAGTTCCCATCCTGATCTTCGTGTTCTCCGAAAGTCAGATTTTGGAAACCATGGCAAGTTCCGGTTTGAAGGATTAATTTACCCGGTTGAGGTGACTATGAAAAGAAGACTGTTAGCTATCGGCCTTGCGGTTGTCTGCACACTTGCTTTTGCAGCAGTTCCCAAGCAGACGGCCCATGCCGAAGAACAAAACTATTCATACATATACGATTGGTGGGGCGACGTTCAGTACTGTCCTAATCCTTACTACGTGAGCAAGACACTCACTTACAAGGATTTCGGACTGGACACAAACTTCAAGAATCCCGAATCCATCTACATAAAGGGCGAGGATCTCTATATCTGCGACACGGGTAACAACCGTATCCTTCAGTTCAGAAAGGGTCGCGGCTATGACTTCACTCTTGTTCGCGAGATCGATTCCGTAAAGGGCACATCCCCTTCGGATCTTTCGGCTCCCGCCGATGTGGCAGTTGCCGACAACGGTGATATCTTCATCGCAGACCGCGGCAACCAGCGTATCCTCAAGGTGGACAAAGATCTGAACCATCTTCTCACCTTTGTAAAGCCCGTAGATAACACCCTGGATCCCGAGCTTACCTATCAGCCCTCCAAGATCGTTATCGATTCCGCGGAGCGTGTGTACGCATCAGCCATCGGTATCAATAAGGGTCTCATCAAATACGAAAATGACGGCATTTTCTCCGGATTTATCGGAGCAACTCCCGTAGCATACGACTTTGGTGTTTATCTTCGTAAGAAGTTCGCAACCAAGGAACAGTTAGAGCAGATGCTTGCTTTCGTTCCCACCGAGTATTCTAACGTCTACATGGACGAGGACGGCTTTATCTACGCCGTTTCCGATAAGGTCCAGGACGAAGATCTGGATGCCGGCAAGGGTGATGCGGTCCGTAAGCTTAACATGTTAGGCTCCGACATCCTTGTAAGAAACGGTGAATACCCCGTATACGGCGACCTCTACTGGGGCAATGCGGGCGGTATTGCCGGTGCTTCTTCCTTCGTGGATGTTACGGTCCTTGACAATGAAGTTTACTTCTGCCTTGATAAGAAGCGCTGCAGACTTTTCGCCTACGACAATCAGGGACGTCTCGTTTATGTATTCGGCGGCAACGGTAACATGGACGGATTCTTCCGTCAGCCCGTATCCGTTGAGCACATGGGCAAGGACCTGCTTGTTCTTGATAACATGGACAATGCGGTTACCGTATTTACCAACACCGAATTCGGCAGTCTTGTATTCAAGGCTATGGAAGATTTCGATAAGGGACGTTACGAACGAAGCCAGGAAGCCTGGGAAAAGGTCATGGCTCTGGACGGAAACTACACTCTGGCCTACATCGGTGTGGGCAGAGCGTTACTCAGACAGGAACGTTACAAAGAAGCAATGGAATACTTCGAACTCAAATACGATGATGAGAACTATTCCAAAGCCTTCCAGCAGTACCGTAAGGAATGGATCAACGATAATATCGGTATCATCATTGCCGTACTTCTTGTTCTTTTCCTGGTTCCCATGGGAATCGGCAAATATAAGAAGATCAAGTGGGAAATAGCAACTGCGGATATCTTCAGAGAAGACCTTAACAAATAAAGGAAGAGCGGACATGTTTGAAGCTTTACGAAAGAAAGAAACATACTCAAGATTTTGGAAATCCTTTAAATTCGGATTCTATTGCATGACCCATCCTCTGGACGGTTTCTGGGATCTGACCCATGAAAAGCGGGGGACTTACGCAGCGGCCAATGCCATATTGATCCTTACGATCTTTGTCAGGATCATCCGACTTAAGTACACCAGTTTCATGTTTATACAGGTTTACTGGGAAGAACTGAATATCTTCCTTTACATCGCCGGCGTTCTTTTTCCTCTGGCCCTCTGGGTTATCGGAAACTGGGCCTGCACCACGCTGTTTGACGGTAAAGGGCGACTGGGACAGGTTTACATGGGTACCTGCTATGCATTGTTACCCTACCCCGTGATCCAGATCCCTCTTATGCTCATCAGTAATGTGGTCACTTTGGAGGAAGGTCAGTTTTACGGAGTGCTGGTGGTTATCTCACTGGTATATTGCGGATTGCTCATCATAGCCGCCATGGGACAGATACATGAGTTCTCGGCAGGAAAGAACCTTTTGTTTATTGTCGTATCTCTTGTGGCTGTGCTGATCATGATATTTATCCTGATGATCTTCTTCAGCATGATCGCTCAGGGCGTGGCATACTTTATCTCCCTCGGCAGGGAAGTACTGTTCCGGATGTAAACAAACTGCTCAATACGGATGGATTTTTCAATGAAAAAAGATAAAAACATTTCTACCAACGAGAATACGGCCGAAACCAAGGTCAAAGAGAAGAAGGTAAAAGCTCCCAAGGAAAAGGCTCCGAAGACAAAGGGACCCAAGCCCAAAAAGGAGAAAAAACCTCTTACAGAAGCTCAGGTGGAGCGCAGAAACGAAATAAAGAAAACCTTTAAGGATATGATCCCTCCCGCAGTGGCAGTGGCTGTTGTGGCGCTTCTCATCTTTATTGCCGTCAAGCTTGCCAACAAGCCTGAGGTCTATGAGATCGTAAAGCCTTATTTCTACGAGGTTGAAGAAGGCGTCAAGGTTCCGGATCTTGTGCTTGAATCCGACGGCCTGATCTTTACCCTGGATCCTTCCACCACCCACTTTACGGTAAAGAAGAAATCCACCGGCAAGGTATGGTCCTCCTACGCAAAGGGCGCCGAGGACGATCCCATAGCTCTCGGTTCGGAAAAAGAAAGGCTTCTTTCAAACCTGATCCTTACCTACACCCAGGTCAACGGTCTTGAGACTACCTTCGACACCAACTCCGTCAGTGTAGCCAATAAATACTACGAAGTGGTGGAAGAAGACGGTGCCGTTAAGGTTCGTTACTCCATGGGTAACATCGAGAGAGAATACATTGTTCCTCCCGTAATGCTTGCGGAAGATTTCGAGAAATGGAAAGCAAATCTTGACAAAAAGCAGGCTCAGTACATTACCGACTACTACAAGAAATATGATATAGACAAGCTTTCTCCCAAGGATGACAAGGACGAGCTTTTGAGAAATTATCCTTCTTTGAAGGATCATGTCATCTACGTATCCCGTCAGCCCAAGAAGAACGTTAAGGAAGTGCTGGAGCAGTACTTCGAGCAGGCAGGATACACCACTCAGGACTACGCCAAGGACAAAGCCCTTGATAAGTCCGAATCCGCCGACAACAGACCTATCTTCAATGTGGAGATGATCTTCAGGGTCGAAGGCGACGATCTGGTGGTTGAGATCCCCTTCTCCTCTATCCAGTTCAAGAGTCAGTACCCCGTATCTTCCATTATCCCTCTTCCTTATTTCGGAGCAGTGGGAGAAGGTAACGAAGGTTTCATGTTCGTTCCCGAAGGCGGCGGAGCTTTGATCAACTACAATAACGGCAAGAAGTCACAGAACGACTATTACGCCAATATCTACGGCTGGGACATGTGCCTGCGTCGTGACTATGTGATCCACAACACCAGAGCCTACTTCAATGTATTTGGTCAGGCCAACGGCAACGACTCCTATATCTGCATCATGGAAGACGGCGCAAGCTACGGTTCCGTGCGTGCAGCCATCAGCGGAAAGCTTCACAGCTACAATTACGTTGATGCAAAGTACAGTATCATCCCCGGTGAAAAGTACGATATAGCAAATATCGCAAGTTCCGACGTGTTCTCCTTCTTGGATAGTCTTCCCGAGGAATCCATCGTCCAGAGATATCATTTCATCGACAGCGGTGACTATGTGGACATGGCCAAGGAATACGGAAAGTATCTTGAGAACCGTTACGGTGACGATTTTGTGCTTCGTGGCGATGCCGAAGCTCCCGTTGCGGTCGAGATCGTGGGTGCAGTAGACAAGGTCCGTCAGATCATGGGCGTTCCCGTATCAAGACCTTTAAAGCTTACCACCTTTAAAGAAGCCGGTGAGATGATGGAAGAACTGAACGCCGCAGACATCGGGGACCTTTCGGTCAAGATGACCGGCTGGTTAAACGGCGGTGTAAAACAGAAGATCCTTAAGCATGTAAATGTTATCTCCGCTCTGGGAGGTTCCGGTAACTTAAAGAAACTTACCAAGAAAGCAAATGACCTGGGAGTTGACCTTTACCTTGACGGCATAACCCAGTACGAGCACCAGAGTACAATATTCAACGGTTTCTTTTCCTTCAGTGATGCCGCAAGATTCCTCACCAAGGAAAGAGCCGAGCTCTACCAGTACAGCGATGTAACCTATGCCGCAAGAGAAGGCGCCAAGAGTTATTACCTTCTGAACAGCGATGAATCCATCAAAGCTGCAAATAAACTGGTGAAGACCACCGATAAGTACAAAGCCAACGTTTCCTTCAACGATATCGGAATGGATCTTTCTTCCGACTTTACCAAGAAGAAGACCGTAAGCCGCGAGTCCACTCTCGACAAGGACGTTGAAGTTTTGAAGACCGCCTCCGAAAAGGGACAGAAGGTCATGGTCAACATGGGTAACGATTACGTGCTTCCCTATGCTGACATGATCACCGGTATGGAACTTAAGGGAAGTGAGTATACACTCCTTGACAAGTGTGTTCCCTTCTACCAGATAGCGATCCACGGTTATGTTGATTATACCGGCGAGCCCATCAATATCTGCGGTAACGAAGAAGAACAGATCCTTATGTCCGCAGAGTACGGTGCGGGACTTTACTACACCCTCATGAAAGAAAGCTGCTTTGCCCTTCAGAAGACTCTGTATCCCGATTATTACGGATCCGAGTACGCTGAATGGAAAGACAGGATGATCGAGACCTGCAAGCGATACAACGAAGAACTGGGTCACACCTTCGGTCAAAAAATAGTTGGCCACAGTGTTGACGGCGATGTATCCTGTACCACCTACGAAGACGGCACCAGAGTCTACGTAAATTACAGTTTCCTTGATACATACAAAACCGCCGACGGTATCGAGGTCGGTATCAGAGACTACAAGGTAGTTAAGAAGTAAAGCGGTAAGGAAGGCAGATTCAATGAAAAAAGACAAGAAAAAGAAAGTGGTCGGACTCGAGAAACAAAAGGCCCTTGCGGGTTATATGTTCATTGCGCCGTTTATATTCGGGTTCCTCCTCTTTATGGTAAAGCCCCTCATACAGTCGCTCTACATGAGTTTCTGCGATGTGCAGCTGGGTCCCGCCAAATTTGATATGGTCCTTTTTAAGGATAACCTTTTTGAAAACTACCGCTGGAGTTTAAGAGTCGATCCCGAATTTACCAGTCTCCTGGGTGAAGAACTGCTGCGAATGTTCTTATACTCCTTTGCGATCATAGTATTCAGTCTGTTCATTGCCGTGATCTTAAATCAGGAGTTTAAGGGAAGAGCATTGGTAAGAGCCGTTTTCTTCCTTCCGGTGATCTTATCCTCCGGTGTTATGCTGGGTCTTGAATCAAATAATACCCTGATATCCACCCTGCAGAATACCGTTGAAGAGGTTACCACCGGCGCCAGCATAACGGATGCCCTGAAAACAATACTTCGAAACACCGGTGTTGGCGTAAGAGCCTATGAGACAGTGTTTGAGGTCATCGACAATATTTACGATGTGGCTCTTGCCTCCGGTATGCAGATAATCATTTTCTTATCCGGACTTCAGACCATTCCCAAGAGCATGTACGAAGCAGCCAGCATTGAAGGCTGCACCGCCTGGGAAAGCTTCTGGAAGGTTACCTTCCCCAGCATCAGCGGTCTGTTCCTTGTAAACTGGATCTATACCGTAGTGGATTTCAGTATGAGATCCGACAACAAGGTCATCGACAAGATCCAGGATATCCTTCAGGCCAAGATGAATTACGGCGCCGCCAGTGCCATGTCCTGGATGTACTTCCTGGTGATCGCCGCCTATGTGGGCTTATCTTCACTAATCATTTCCAAGAGGGTATATTACTATGACTAACAGAAAAATCGCCAATAAGGATTTCTGGGAAAGAAACAAAAAATCCGGCGGATATCTACTGAAAAAGAAAATAGGCGAGAAGGCCGTTAGCGTAGCCCGCTTTATACTGCTGTTCGGATTGTGCTTTTTGATCCTGCAGCCCTTGCTTAACAAGATTTCCGTAAGCTTCATGCCGGAAAAGGACCTTTTCGATCCCACGGTCATATCGCTTCCCGCTCACTTTACTCTTTCAAACTACAGAGTAGCGGACGAGATAATGGAGTACTGGAGAAGCTTCTTTAACTCCATGATAATCTCCCTGACCATCGCCATTGTACAGATTTCCGTATGTACACTGGTTGGTTACGGGTTTGCCAGATTTAAGTTCCCTCTCAAGAAATTCTGGTTTGCCTGTGTAATGCTCATAATCCTTATTCCTCCGCAGGTTATATCAAACTCTCTGTTCTTGCATTTCAGATTCTTTGATTTCCTGGGAATATTCAAGCTCATCACGGGAAGTACCATTAACCTCAGAGGTTCCGTTATCCCGTATTACCTTATGAGCATCGGATGCATGGGCCTTAAGAACGGTCTCTATATCTACATGATCAGACAGTTCTTCAGGAATATCCCTTCGGACATGGAAGAAGCGGCGTACGTTGACGGCTGCGGAGTGTTCAAGACCTTCTTCGTGATCATGCTTCCCGAAGCAAAGCCCATCATCACTTCCTGTTTTCTGTTTGCATTCGTATGGCAGTGGACAGACGGATTCTATTCCAAGATGTTCCTCGGAAACGTCCGTCTGGTAAGCACCAGTCTTGCAAACATCGTGGAAAGTCTGGGTGCCTTCATCCAGAGATATACCGGTATCAAGACCACCGTTTCCGTGGCTTACTCCAATGCCATTCTTTCCACCGGAACACTTATGATAATCGCTCCCGTTATCCTGCTTTATCTCTTTGCACAGAGGCAGTTTGTGGAAAGTATAAGTTCTTCCGGTATTAAGATGTAAATGTCTTGATTTTACTCGACAATATCGCATTAAAGCGGTAAAATATAGATACGAAATCGTTTAAGAAAAATCGGTATCAAACACCGTGGCCTCCGGAAAGCCACAAGGTGTTAATGATATATACACAAATTCAAATGGAGGGTAAACTATGAAGAAGAATTTGTTAAAAAGAGCTGTCGCAATCGTTCTTGCGTCTGCTATGGTTTTAAGCCTTGCAGCCTGCGGCGGCGGCGCCGGCAAGTCCAAAAAGGGTGCCAAAGCTTATACCGCTATTAAGAAAGACGGTAAAGTAGTAGACCTTGGCGGCATGGAAGTAATCATCCGTGACTGGTGGTCCGATCCCGAAGGTAAGGAACAGGAACCCAAGAGCGAATATGATGAGGCTGTTCAGGAGTATCATCAGTGGCTTCAGGAAACCTACAACTTCACTCTTAAGACCATGGGTATTTCCGACTGGGGCAGCGCTCCTCAGGACTTTGTTGACTACGTATCTACCGGTGGCGATGACAAGAACTACGTTTTCGTAGAGAGATGGTCATCCGAGATCCTTAACGCTATGTACACCGGAATGTGCTACGACCTGGCAACTCTTGACTGCATCGATTTCAACGAGCAGAAGTATCAGATCAACCAGACCCACGTTAAAGCTACATTCGGCAACAGCATATATGCATTTGCAGCAGGCTATGTACAGCCCAAGCACGGTATCTTCTTCAACAAGCAGGTACTTAAGGATGCAGGTATCGAACCCGATCAGATCTATGATTGGCAGAAGAACGGCGAATGGACATGGGAGAAGTTCGATGAAGTTTGCTCCAAGGTTCAGAGAGACCTTGACGGCGACGGCGTTGATGATATCTATGGTATGACCATGAACGAAGGTGCTGAATTCCAGCCTTGGATCGAGTCCAACGGCGGTGCTCTTGTTAAGAAGGATGCAAGCGGTAAGCTTTACTACGCTCTTGAAGATGCAGACTCCATGAAGGGCTTCCAGAACTTTGTTGACCTTTGCGCTAAGTACGACAACCACGATCCCGAAGGTGCTCAGTGGGATTACTACAAGGAAGAGTTCTTAAGTGGTAAGGTTGCATTCCTTTGCGAAGAATTCTACGCAGGAACCGGAACAAGCAACTACCTCACCGATCCCGAAAACGGCGCTAAGTTCGACGTTGGATTCGTTATGTATCCTAAGGGACCCGACTGCGATCACTACATTTCACTCTTCAACGATAACCCTTACATCATCCCCGGCTGCTACGATGCAGACAGAGCATGGAAGATCGCTTTCGCTGTTGACCAGTGGAAGAATCAGCCTGCAGGCTACGAAGATTTCAACGCTCAGTTCTCTGATGCAAGAAATGGTATCTTCGATGACAGAGCCGTTACCGAGACCGTTGATTACATGACCAACCCTGACAACGCATTCATCCGCTACATGCAGATCGTTCCTACCCTCTGCGACAGCGCACCTGCAGATCTTGGCTGGCCCAACTGGTATACCGTTCCTTCATCCGCAGCAGAATCTGTAAGAGAAACCTGGAAGGCATACATTGCAGAGGCTAACAAGTAATTTCCGTTTAGCTTAAAACTGACAGTCCGAGATCCGTCCGATGTAAATCGGTCAGGACGGATTGAATAATCAGAAAGAGGCGGTTTTTCCGGGCCGCCTCTTTTTATGCGATATCAAGTGAGACACTTTGGGGTATTGAGTATTTTTTTTACCGCTTTCTGAAAGCGGTTACAGGAAAAGCAGAGACATTTTTATGAAAAGAAAGACAGTATTTAAGAATTTGATGCTCATATCGGTCCTTGTTCTTTCTATAGGCGCGGTATCCTGCGGCAAGAAGGAAGAGGAGCCTCTAATCGTTATCGACAGCGGCAACGACACAATAGACTATGAGCTTGTTACCTGTACCAAAGGCGACGTGGTCCTTACAGCCAGGATCGCTGCCCAGTACAAGAAAAACTCCGAGCAGGAGGTTTATTTCCCTGTCAGCGGCAAGTACGTGGACAAGGTTTATGTCAGAGAAGGTGATGTCGTTAAAAAGGGAGATCTTCTGGCTGAACTGTCTGCGGGAAACATCCAGGGAGAGATTGCCCGCTTAAAGTATCAGATCAAAAGAAATGAGCTTTTGAACGGCTATGCCGACGAGGAATACCTGATCGACATGCAGTATCAGTGGCTGAATTATATCTACATGACGGGACAGTCTGCCAAGGACAAGGAAAGACTGGACACTTCTTTGGAGAACTTAAAGAAGCAGACCGACAGTAAAAAAGAAAATTACGGTGATTCACTGGAATTCGACAAAAAGAAACTGGCAAGTCTCAATGCGGAATATTCCGCCAGCAGAGTCTATGCCGAGTTTGACGGCACAGTGAAATTTATCGCCGATAATCTGGAGGGATCCACCTCCAATATATCAAAGCTTGCCATGACTATCGTTGACAATGAAGAAGGGTATTTTGCTTCTTCCGATCTTAAGTACAAGGATATGTTCAAAGAAGGTGAGCCTGTTCCCATGAGGATCACCGTAGGAAACGGCAAGGGTGACTACAGGCTTATTCCCGCGGATATCGAGAACTGGGACAAGTACATGAAATTCTATGTTTTTGAAGGTGATGTTGAGAACCTTACCGCCGATGTTACGGGAGATATCATAGTGACTGTGGATCAAAGGACCGACGTTCTCAATGTACCCAGCCGCTGCGTATATCGGGCCGGCAAAGAATTTTATGTCTATGTGATCAACGAGGATGGTCTCAGGGATGCCTGCTTTGTGAAAGTCGGCCTGATGGGCGATGACAGAGTGGAGATCTTAGAGGGACTTAAAGAAGGGGATTCGGTAATAAAACGGTGATGAACAGAGAATACGGTATCAGGATAAAAGCGCTTTTTCTTTCTCTGGTCCTTGCTTTGGGAACAGGGGTGTTATCCGGCTGTTCCGAGCCCGATGACGGAAAGAGCGAAAATATAGAGCTGGTGGAGCCTGTGGGGGTTGTGATCAACTACGTTAACCCGGAGCGCAGGAATCTGTATACCTCCACCACATATGCGGGAGTGGTGTGCCCCGAGATCGTGGAGGAAAGCCTTGCGACTCAGGCATCCTTTGAGGCCTACACCAAGAGCCCCGGTGAGATCATCAAGAAGGGCGAGATGGTGTTAAAGACCGATACACACCAGCTTGATGAGCAGATCAAGAACATGAACCAGAACCTTTCCGATATGGCTAAGAGCCACAAGGAAGATGTGGCTGATCTTACAGAGGCCCTGGAAGAAGCACAGAAGGACTACGATTCCAAGAAGGAGATCTTCGACAGACTGGATGCAAATCCCGTGGAGGTGCCTAATTATCCCCAGGATGATTCCCAGCCCTGGAAGGATTACCTTAACTGGAAAAGCCAGTACGGTTCCTATGATTCTTCCACAAGATATGCTTATCTGGCACTTGAGAGAGCAAAACTCAATCTCAAGGAGAATGAAGAGCTCTACAAGCTTGACTACGATTACAAGCAGTCCCAGTTAAAGGATCTCAAGGCCAAGAGAAATTCACAGGTCCTTAACGCGGATACCGACGGTACCGTGGTTGCCATTAAGTATTTTGAAAGAAACTACTACATTGCCAAGAACGATCCCCAGATCGCCATCGGAAATCTCGATGTGAGAGAGATCAAGTGTAAATTCATCAACCGCGGCCTTATCAATACCGCCACGGATATTTATGCGGTTATCCACGGAAAGCGCTACGAAGTGGATTATCACACCATGAGTACCGATGAGTACAAGCGTATCTACGACCGTGACGCCGTGGTTTATACCACCTTTACAGTACGTGACGAAGAGGAACCCGTTGCTTTCGGAAGTGCCGCTACCATAGTGATCGTATCGGATCGCAGGGAGCAGATCCTTTGCATACCCGCAAATTCCGTAAATAAAGATGAAAACGGCGAATATGTCTTTGTGTATGACGGTGACAGATACGAAGTTCGCTACATCAAAGTGGGCATGACCGACGGAGTGTATACGGAAGTCCTGTCCGGATTATCAGAAGAAGACAAGGTAAAGACCAGCCAGCGTATGCCCGACGGTTCTGCAACCGGTACGGTGAAACTCGGAAGCGTGGGTACCGAATTTAACGAGATAGGCCAGTTTTTCTATACCGCCACCGAGACCGTTATGAATCCTGTGACCTACGGAACCACCTATGTGGATGAGATACTGGTTTCCAGAAACCAGAAGGTAGAAAAGGGCGATGTTCTTGTTAAGATCCATGTGGTGGCCGACAAGATCGAGATCCAGCGAAGAGAGCGGATGATACAGCGCGAGACCGCCAAACTGAACGACCTTCTCAAAGATGAGGAAAAGAACAAGCGTGCCATCGAGGCAAAGCGTGAATATATAGCCGAAATACAGAAAGAACTTAAAGAAATGCGGGACGATGCCAAAAGGACCACCATCACGGCTCCCTGCAGCGGCATTGTGCTTTATGCACCTTCTTTTGAAGAGGGAGATCTTCTTGCCCCTGACTCGGGTGTGATGGTGCTGTCCGATGAAGCTTCCTGTTTTGTAAGGGTTGAAGACCAGAAGGGACGGCTGTCCTACGGAGATTCTGTGACAGTGGGCTTTTCCGATTTCTACGGCAATGTGACCACCGCAAGCGGAACTGTGGTCATCGTAAACCCTATGGCTCTGTCAAGAAGCCTTAACACCAATTATTATCTTATAAAGGTGTCTCCGGAGGGTATCAAAGCCCTTTCCGAGGCCATTGCCAAAGACCCCAATGCCAGAGGTTTTGCGCCCATCAGCGTAACGGGACGTATCCGTGTGATGGACGATGTTCTTCTTGTGCCCAGAAAGGCTGTTACGGAGAAGAACGGCAGCACCTATGTTTATGTAAAAGAAGCGGACGGTACCGTTAGAATGGTACCCTTTATCTCGGGAGGAATGGATTCCACCTCCTACTGGGTAGCGGAAGGTCTGACGGAGGGAACTACGATATGCTTGGAATAATGATCGAAAAAATGTGGCATAAACGCTGGATGAACTTAAGCCTCCTGCTTGGGTGTATCCTGCTGGTGGCTACCGCAGTGAGCTTCCCGCTTTACGAACAGGCCGCCTACAACCGTATGCTCCATGATGAAATGAACAATTATCTTTCTTCCACCGGCAAGTGGCCCGCAACCATCGACATGCGTATCGTTACACGCCGCGATGAGGGCGGTACAGCAGTGGCCTCCATGGAAGAATTTCTGCCCGAAGTATGTGATGAATTCGGAGTAAAAGAAAAGGATTCCTATTCTTTTTACTATTTTTCAAAGAACGACGTACACTCGGAGCTTGAGCGTTACGATGTGGAGAATTCCTCCATCAGGTTCGGTGCAAAGACCGGGCTTGAAGATCATGTGAATATTTTGAGCGGCCGTATGTACAATCCCGTCGGAATTGCGGAGGATGGTGTCTTCGAAGTCGTTATCAGCCAGAGCGCCATGACAAACCTTGGGCTTTTGATGGGCGAGACTCTTGAGTTCAACAATCTGAAGGACTTTGACGGAAATCCCATAAGACTCAGGGTCGTGGGTGTATTTACCCTTGATAACAGCGATTATTACTGGCAGAGCGACTCGGGATATCCCGATGACATGCTCTACATCAGCATGGATGCTTTCAGGCGTACCTTTACGGGAGACAAGGCCGGAAAGTATACATACACCTGCTTTTACTGTGTTAAATTCGAATACAATGATATTGATGCGGTGGATGTCCCCGCACTTTACGACAACACCGATTACTACGTGAACCGCAGCGACTTTACCGGAGTTATCCAGAAGCCTGCTTACATGGATGTGCTTGAATCCTACAACAACAAGCATTCCAGGATCTCCGCAACCCTTACGATCCTGCAGGTTCCCGTTCTTATCATGCTGGCGGCTTTTCTTCTTATGATCTCGGGACAGATGTACGAGATGGAAAAGAACGAGATTTCCGTTATCAAGAGCCGAGGAAGTTCCAGAGGACAGATCTTCAGGCTTTACCTGTACCAGGCCATGGTGCTTACCGGTGTGGGAACTCTTATCGGTATCCCTCTCGGAATGCTCATGAGCAAGATGCTGGGTGCGGCCAGGACCTTCCTGGTATTTGATTTTAACGATCAGCTTGAAGTTGCCATAACCTGGTACGCCCTTATCTATGCGGTGGGAGCCATCATCCTTGCCATGCTTTGCCTGACCCTTCCCGCTATCAAGCACAGTAAGGTCAGCATTGTAAACTTAAAGCAGCAGAATGCGGTCCGCAAGAAACCTTTCTGGGAGAAGATGTACCTTGATGTGATCCTTACTGCGGTATCTCTCTACGGCTTTTACAATTTCAACAGAAACTCCGCGAGTATGGCGGAATCGGTCCTTAACAATCAGTCCCTGGATCCTCTGCTGTACTTAAGTTCTTCCCTTATGATCATCGGTCTCGGACTTTTCTTTTTACGTATCAAGACCCATGTATTGAGCGGGATATTCAAGCTTGGGAAGAAACGCTGGAAGCCCGCAAGCTTTGTTTCTTTTACCGAGAATGTCAAAAACGGCGGAAAGCAGCACTTGATCATGCTGTTCCTTATCATGACCATTTCCCTCGGAATGTACCATTCTGCCGTTGCGGGCACCATTTATGAGAATGCTGTCCGGAACACTGATTACATCGACGGCGTGGATATGATCATCAAGGAAGTCTGGCCCGAGAACGTGGATTCAAGCGGTGTACCCACGGGCGTGTACAAAGAACCCGATACTCTCAAGTATCTTTCCGCAGATTTCATAAAGAAGTCCACCAGAGTAATAAACGACGAGAGCGCCAAGGTCCTGGGAGGCCAGAACGGCGGCACCTTCAAGGCACAGTTACTGGGTATCAGCACCAAGGAATTCGGTGAGATCACCTATGTGGACAAGTATTTAAACAAGGAACATTACTACAATTACCTGAACAAACTTGCCAAGGTATCCGCAGGTCTCCTGGTTTCTTCGGACTTCAGGGACAAGCTGGGATACAAGGTGGGTGACAGCATCACCTTCGGTCACGGTACGGGCAAAGCCGGCACCATTACCGGGCAGATCCTTGATTTCTTCGATTACTGGCCGGGATATGCTCCCGAGACCCTTGTTAAACAGCCCGACGGCAAGGTCAACATGCAGAGCAATTACCTTATCGTTGCAAACTACTCCTATATCCTGGACCGTCTGGGCAATTACCCTTACGAATTCTGGATCGAACAGCGTGAAGGCACCGACAAGACGGATGTTTACAACTGGGTAAAAGAAAACGATGTTCATCTGAAGAAATACATGAACAGAGCCGAGGATATGGATGCCACCAGGAACGATCCACTGTTACAGGGTACCAACGGTGTGCTGACCCTCGGATTTGTGGTAACCATCGTGCTTTGCGGTGTGGGTTATCTCATCTACTGGATCATGTCCCTGAAAGAACGTGAACTGGTCTTCGGTGTGCTCCGTGCTTCCGGTTTCCATACCAAAGAACTTTTCCACATGCTCTTTAATGAGCAGGTATTCTGCGGTATCCTTTCCGTGATCGCAGGCTTTGGCATCGGTACTTTGACCTCCAAGATGTTCGTGCCCATCCTGCAAAAGGCTTACGCTTCCGATTCGCAGGCGCTGCCTCTCATGCTTTTTACAAATACGGGAGACCTGATCCGACTCATCTCGGTGATAATCGGAATGATGGTCATCTGCCTCTTTGTTCTTACTGTCATGCTCCTTAAGATGAACGTGACCAAAGCACTTAAACTTGGAGAAGATTAATGGGAAAGAATGTAATTGAAGTTGAAAACGTGTCCAGAGCCTTCCCGGTTCCCGGGGGTGAGTTTCTGGCACTTAAGCACATAAATGCGGTGGTTCCGGAAGGTTCTTTCGTGATATTAAAGGGACGTTCCGGTTCCGGCAAGACCACTCTCATGAACCTTATCGGTACCCTGGATAAACCCACGGAGGGTCGTATCCTTATAGACGGGGTAGATGCGGCAAAACTCTCCGACTATGAAAAAGAAGAGATCCGTCGCAAGGATTTCGGCTTTGTGTTCCAGTCCGTGTCCCTGATACCGTCCCTCAGTGCCTTTCAGAACGTGGAGTTTTCCATGCGCATGGCGGGAGTTAAGTACGGAAAAGACCGGGACAAGCGTGTTGAGGAATGCCTTAGACTGGTAGGCCTTGGAAACCGTATGTCACACATGCCCGCAGAGATGTCCGGCGGTGAGCAGCAGAGAGTGGCCATAGCAAGAGCCCTTGCCCACAGACCCAAGCTGATCCTTGCGGACGAACCTACGGCCGAGCTTGACAGTGCAATGGCTGCACGAATAGCCGAGCTTTTCGGCGAGATGAGCAAGAAAGAAGGTATCACCATCCTTATGACTACCCACGATGTGGGACTTATGGGAGCGGCGGATTTCCTTATTGAGCTTGAGAACGGAGAACGTATCAATGGCTGAAACAATGATTAAGGCTGATAACCTTGTAAAGATCTATAAGACCAAAGAGACCGAAGTCCTGGCACTTCAGGGTCTTGATTTAACGGTGGAAGAGGGCGAGCTTACCGCCATCATCGGTAACAGCGGAAGCGGTAAATCAACCTTCCTTAACATGATCGGCGGACTGGACAAGCCCAGTGCCGGATCCCTTTTTGTAGCCGGCAAGAACCTCTTTACCATGACGGAGAAGGAACTGGTGCTCTACAAGCGTGACACCGTAGGCTTCGTGTGGCAGAACAACGGCCGAAACATGCTTCCTTTTCTTTCTGCGGTGGAAAATGTTATGCTTCCCATGAATCTGTCCGATACAAAGAAAAAGAAGGATAAAGCACTGGAACTTCTTGAAATGGTGGGCATGAGCCACAAGAAGTCCAGCCGAATGAACATGTTATCCGGTGGTGAGCAGCAAAGGGTGGCCATAGCAATAGCTCTTGCCAATTCACCGAAGATCCTGCTGGCGGATGAACCTACCGGAAGCGTGGATTTTAGGACTGCCGATTATATCTTCGATGTTTTTTCGGAGTTAAACAAGAACGGACAGACCATTCTCATAGTTACCCATGATACCGCCCTTTCCAAGAAAGTTAAGCGTGTTGTGGCCATCCGGGACGGAAAGATCTCTTCGGAGAGAGTTCTTAAGGAAGGCTTCGCAGACAGACTGAAGGAAAGCGGAATAGACTGGCGCAACGCCGATTCTCAGGATGAGTATGTGGTCCTTGACCGTGCGGGAAGACTTCAGCTTCCCCAGGATATGCTGGCAAGTCTTGAACTTACGGATAATAAGGTCAAGGTTTTCGTACGAAACGGTGAGATCGTCATCGCAAAACCATGATTCGGAAGCGCACCCTTCGGGGTGCGTTTTTTGGTTCCGTGCTTTTTCATTTTTTTTGCAAAAAAAATCATCTTACCCCTAAAGTTAACAAATTATTATCCGATACATATACCAGAGAGATAAAGCATATCTATGCAAAAGGAGGTGCGGTATGCGTATAGAAGCATATACTCAGGTGCAGCAGTTATACAGCTCATCTAAGGTGTCCCGTGAGCAGAGCGTCCAGAAGAAGGGTCAGACCGACCAGGTTCAGATCTCTTCCAAGGGTCTCGATCTTCAGACTGCTACGGCTGCCGTTAAGGGTGCTTCCGACATCAGATACGATGTTGTTGAGCCTTTAAAGAAAGCCATTGCTAACGGAACATACAATGTAAGCGGCGAATCATTTGCCGAAAAATTATTGGAGAAGTACGAAAGTCTGTAGGGGGATTTAAGTGGCCAGTCTTATTGACACTCTTATCGAAACTTTAAACGGAGAGAACAGTGAATACAGGCAGCTGCTTGAACTCTCTACCTCCAAGACAGAGGTGATCGTCAAAGGGGATCTTGAGGCTCTTGAAAAAATCACGGATGAGGAACAGGAGCACGTATCAAGGATCACCGCGCTTGAAAACACGCGCATAAAGACGATGAACGAAATCGCTAAAATACTCAACACGGATGTTGCAGCATTGAAGCTGGGGGAGCTTATTCCTTTACTTAAGAAGACTCCCCGGGAACAGAAGGAATTGGCCAAGGTCCACGACGCACTAAAGGCTACTATCCATGAGATGAAGATCGTCAACGAAAGAAACGAGGAACTTTTAAACAGTGCCATCGAAATGGTTGACTTCAACATGAATCTCATACAGGCCATGCGAAAGGCGCCGGAGACTGCCAATTACAATCGAGGAGCATACAGCACCGGAACGTCCATCGGAACCGGATCCGGCAGCTTTGATGCAAGGCAATAGACATGTAGGAGATTTTAGTTATGCCGTTGATGGGAAGCTTATATGTAGGAACTTCAGGATTGCAGACAAGCCAGAATTCCCTCAACACGACTGCGCATAACTTGTCCAATATGGGAACAACGGGCTTTGTGCGCCAGCAGGTTCTTCATGGCGACAGGCTCTATAATAAGATAAAGAACGGCTCCCTGCACACTTCAAGCCAGCAGGTGGGCTTAGGCGTTACCTACGCCAAGGTAAGACAGGTAAGGGATTTCTTCCTCGACCAGTCTTATCGTCGTGAAAACGGAAGATCGGCTTTCTATGCCGCATCATTTGAGGCTCTTTCGGAGGTTGAAGACCTTCTGGATGAGATGAACGATGATGCGAGCTTCAATCAGTCCCTCGTAAATCTTTGGAAATCAATAGAAGAATTGGCAAAGACCCCTGACGACACAGTCGTACAGAGGCTTCTTGTGCAGAACGCCAACAGCTTTCTTACCAATGCCAAGCAGGTCTATCAGGGCCTTGCGGATTATCAGACAGAGATCAACTCTCACATCAAAGAGAACGTAGACAGGATCAACGAATTGGGACATAAGATCGCAGATCTCAATGACAAGATCCGAAGCATAGAAGTAGGCGGCATCGAATCCGCCAACGACTTTAAGGATGCAAGAAACCAGTGCCTCGACGAACTTTCCTCCATGGTAAACATTTCTTATTCCGAAGATATCTTCGGAAGCGTAAGAGTCAAGGTAGAGGGCGTTGATTTTGTAACCTCCGATGCTGTTTACGAAATGGGCATGGATGTGGATGCTTCCACCGGTTTCTACACTCCCTTCTGGAGGATCAACGCACAGGTTAAGCACAATGAGGACGGAGTTGAATATCTTGACATCTCCAATGCCAAAGTCTTTGATACCAAAGCCCTTATCTCTTCGGACAGATACACGGACATCGGAAAACTGAGAGCCATGCTTTATATCCGTGGTGACAAGTTTGCGGACTATACGGACCTCCCCGTAAAGCCCCCCGTACCCGATGTTACGGATGCAGTCAAGTATCCCGGCGGCTCCTCTGACCTGCAGTACATAGCCGATGTTGAAGAATATAACAGGCTGATGGACAAGTACGATAAAGATGTTGATTATTACAATCACACAGTTGCTCAGTCTGTCTGCATGAACATAGAAGCTGAATTCGATCAGCTGATCCACAACGTGACCACAGCCATCAACGGTGTCCTTTACGAGGCCTTTACCAAGAGCGGCGGCACCTACATGGTAGATGACAACGGCGCGCCCCTGGAACTGTTTCAGAGAGTCCAGTGTGACGGATACAAGTTTAACGGCGGCACCTGGGAACCGATAGAAGAAATCACCGATGACGATTACTATTCGGATACCCTTTACAGCATACCCAACCTGCAGATAAATCCCGTTCTTATCCGTGAAGCCGGAAAACTTAAATTCAGGTTAAAGGACGGCAACGTGGATTATGAGACTGCAGCAAAGCTTGTTGAAGCCTTTGATGCCGATATTTATTCATTAAACCCCAATGTTACAACCACCTGCTCCATAAACACCTACTACACCAATCTGGTTTCCCAGGTGGCAAATTCCGGAGCAGTATATAAGAACATTTCCTTAAGCCAGCAGGCTACAGTAGATTCCATAAACTATTCAAGGGAACAGGTTCAGGGCGTATCCTCCGATGAGGAGCTTACCCAGATGATCAAGTTCCAGAACGCTTTCAACGCGGCAAGCCGTTACATCAACGTGGTGGACGACATGCTGGAGCACATACTCACAGCTCTCGGATAAGGCTTAATGCCGGGAAGGAGGAAAGATGCCTTCACAATTTTTCGGACTTAATATTTCATATACCGGACTTACAAGCGCCAATGCAGGGCTTAATACCACTGCCAACAATATCTCCAACGCTGAGACGGACGGCTACTCCAGACAGCAGGCGGTTCAGGAAGCCAACAGAGCTCTTCGTACTTTTACCACCTACGGCTGTGCAGGCGCCGGTGTTGATACCATCGCCATAGAGCGTATCCGCGATGAGTTTTACGATGACAAGTTCTGGGATAACAATGAAAAACTTGGCGAAGTAAACATCAAGTCTTACTACATGAAGTCCATCGAGAACTACTTCACGGATTCCGACAGTGTATCGGGCTTTAATACCGCTTTTAACCTGATGTTCAATGCTTTGGAAGAACTTTCCAAGAACTCGGGAGATACGGCCACAAAGTCTCAGTTCATCATGTACACCCAGAGCCTTTGCGACTACTTCAATAACGTTTCGGGACAGCTTTCCGAACTTCAGAAGGACGTTAACATGGAGATCAAGGACACCGTGTCCCAGATCAATTCCATCGGTGAACAGATCGCTACCCTTAACAAGCAGATCAATACCATCGAACTTACCGGAGCCAAGGCCAATGAGTTAAGGGACAAGAGAGCCCTTCTTATTGACGAACTTTCCCAATATGTTTCTGTAGAGACCAGGGAAACTCCCATCTATGATGCCGCAAACAATTACAATACCGGAGCCAACCGCTACAAGGTTACCATCTGCGGCGGTCAGACACTTGTGGATACCAACGAGTATTACAAACTTGAATGTACCGCAAGAGAGAACAACGAGACCATAAACCAGTCCGATGCCAAGGGCCTTTACGATATAAGATGGAGCCACGGCACCGACTTTAACATCTACAGTTCCATGGTGGGCGGCAAGCTTCAGGGCCTTGTGGAGATGCGTGACGGAAACAATACCGAGAATTTCAGAGGTACCGTTGAATCCGTGGATCCCTTTAACTACAAGATAAAAGTTTCGGTTACGGATGATTACTTAAAGGATCTTGACAAGTGTACACTTTCCACCTCCGGCGGCACCATCAAACTCGGTATCGAGGAGTATTACTACACCGACTGGACCTATAACTACAACGAGGCTACCGGCGAGTGCTTCTATACCTTCGATCTTGATCCCAACTACGATGAGTTCAAACTTTCCACCACACGTATCGGCAAGGAAGTCAACGTGGGACAAAGCGTGGATTACCAGGGTATTCCTTATTACCAGGAACAGCTCAATGAATTCGTAAGACTTTTTGCCAGAAGTTTTAACAATATACTTACCCAGGAAGGGTCAGTGGATTCCGACGGAAATCCCGCCACTGCTTTGCTTCTTGGCAATGATGTACTGGGCGGACAGTACGATTACGACGATTATTATACAAAGTTTGAAACTGCACGTACGGCTTGGGATGGCGGCTCCACGGATACATTCCTGCAGATCGGCAATTCCGATGACAGCTATTTCAGACTTACCGCAGACAATTTCGCCATAAGCAGATATATCTCCGAGGACGCAAAGCGCTTAGCAACACGCACAGGTGCTTCCGACGGAGCCTCCAAGGCCGATGTGGTAATGGATCTTATCAACATGAAGAACGATAAAAACGTTCTTTCTTTCCGCGGCGGATCTGCCAGCGAATTTTTACAGAGCGTGCTTTCGGATGTAGCTCTTAATGCAGCCAGGGCCAACAGCTCCGTAACTTACTATCAGACCATGAACGATACCATCGACAATCAGCGACTTTCCGTTTTCGGTGTAGATTCAGACGAAGAAGCTGTCAGTCTCGTAAAATATCAGAATGCTTATAATCTGGCATCCAAGATGATCCAGACCTTTACGGAGATATACGATCGTCTGATCCTACAGACGGGAGTGTGATCCTTCTAAAGAATTCATGCGTTTGATCCGATATAATATATAGCCCCGCAGACAAGGACGTCTGCGCAGATTATACAAGGATGTGCTTGGGAACCTTGAGGAGCACAGCATGAGAATTACCAACAAGATCATTCAGAACAACTCTCTGACCAATATCAACACCAACAAGACTCTCCAGGACAAGCTATCAAACATGATCTCCTCGGAGAAGAAAATAAACAGACCTTCGGACGATCCCATCATCGCCCTTAGGTCTTTGCGTCTTCGTACAAGCGTAAACCAGACGGATCAGTTCCTTAACAAGAACGTTGAGGATGCCAAGAGCTGGCTTACCGTCACAGAGGATTCCATCGACACTCTTTCGGACATAATCACAGATATCAGAAAACAGTATACCAAGGGTACCAGCGATACCCTTACCGCTTCCGACAGAAAGATCATTCTTGAGAATCTTGAATCATTGGCGGCGGAAGTTTACAACACCGGCAATGCGGATTTTGCAGGCCGCAGTGTATTCACCGGATACAGAACCGACACCACTTTGACGGTACAGAAGGATTCTTCGTACCTGACTACGGATGTAATTCCCAACGGGGTGATGAGATATTCCTACCAAGGCGCCGACGTGGAAATAAAATTTGTCAATGTTCCCCCAGAAGCCCAGGGTTCTGCCGATAATTTTAGACTTACCGGTGAGGCGGGCGGTTCCAGAGTCAGTTACGATGTATTTGTTTTCCAACCTACTCCCGGATACAGCACAGGGGACTACATGGTAGAACACCCCAATGCAGTGGTTTACGATTCGGACACCCAAAGGGTTTATTACGGTGCCAATGTAACTTTGGAATCGGAACCCAAACTTGAGTATTCCGATTCTGTATTCAACATTACTGAGAATATGGATTCTCTTACTGTAGACAATATTAAATTCGTACATAAGGACGAAACTGACGAGACCAAGGTTTCCGAGAACGAGATCATGCGCGTAAGACTTTCTTATGACAAACTGTCATCCGTTTCTTTTAAGACGGATTCTGAGGTGACCGATCCCGACAAAGCTTTCAAGCTTTACATAAAGACCAAGGACGGAAGCGAGGCTTCTTCTTATCAGGATATTAACGGAACAGGCACTTTGGAAGTCGTTACCATCAGCAGTCTTACAGAGACGGATGAATCCCTGACTCCGCCTGTGTACAGCCCATATGAATATGTGATGAATAACCCCGACAAGGCAGTTTTTGTACCTGAAACAGGAGAGATCCTTCTTGGAAAGGATGCGATGGGTAACGGTACGGAGCTCTCGGTCGATAATATCGAAGACATCAGCGTTGACTATCAGAAGGGTGAATGGAACAAGGGAGATTTAAGACCTCAGCACTACTTTAAGTGTACCGATGTTACGAATAACCTCGATCCCATAAAATATAATTACGACACCCCTCCCGAAGGTGAAATATGCTATAATATAGGTGTAAATCAGTCCTTAAGGATCAATACCGTAGCAAGCGAGTGCTTTAACCACGATATAGTGAGGGACATCGATGACGTTATCAGGGCGTTAAGGAACGTTGAAACCATCGAGACCGAGATCTTCAACCTTCAGAAAGAACATGATGCCATCGATGAGGCGGATACCGCTGCAAGAGATGCTGTTCAGGTCAAGATCGATGCGGCAAAGAAGGCACAGACTTTCCTGATCAACGATCTTCATGATCTGTTTTCAAAGGGTATTTCCAAGGCCGACGGTTATCTCGAAGCCAACAACATCGCCCTCACAAACTGCGGTACCAGGAGCAAGCGTCTGGACCTTATCGAGAACAGACTGGCGACACAGCTTGATACTCTCAAGGAACTAAAGAGCGACAACGAAGATGCCGACATGGCAGAGACCGCCATCAGACTTTCAAGCGCCAAGTACGCTTACGATGCATCTTTGATGGCAACTTCCAAGTCGATCCAGCAGAGCCTTCTTAATTACTTATAGAGAAATGCCCCGAAGCGGTTTCGGGATTTAAAAGAATAATTTTAAGTGGAATAAATATTATCAGGAGGAAGTAAAATGACAATTGAAACCCGTATTTTTGGCGAAGTTACGATTGATTCCGAGAAGATCATCACCTTTGTTAACGGAATCATCGGCTTTCCTGACATGAAGAAATTTGCACTGATCCACGATGAGGAACAGGGCAACAACGCAGGCATCAGATGGCTGCAGTCCCTTGAGGAGCCCAATTTTGCAATGCCTGTTATGGATCCCCTCATTGTGTCTCCGGACTATAACCCCATGGTTGACGATGAGATCTTAAAGCCAATCGGTAACATCGATCCCGACGAGCTTTTGGTCCTTACCACCGTGACCATTCCCAAGGACCTTAAGAAGATGAGCGTTAACCTTCGCGGACCCATCGTTATCAATGTTACGGAGCGCAAGGCTGTTCAGATCATCCTGGATGATGATTCCTACAAGGTAAAATTCCCCATTTATGATATTCTTGACGCAAGAAGAAAGGAGGGCGCATGTTAGCACTTTCACGTAAGAAGGGCGAGGCCCTCGTAATCAACAACAATGTGGAGATCACCATTCTCGAGATCAGAGGAGAACAGGTAAAGCTTGGTATCACTGCACCCAAGGAAGTTCCCGTATACAGAAAGGAACTCTACGTCCAGATCCAGGATTCCAATAAGGAAGCTATGAGCACAGATGCTCTTGAAGGACTTAAAAATCTTTTCGGCTAACCATTAACTTTTCTTTTTAACGTTCCGATATATGTTTTACAAGGAACCTTTGCGGGCAGCACGGATGCTGCAGAAGGAGAATTGATATGGCACTTGAACCCATTAACAGCGTTATGACGGTACAGGCTCAGAATTATCAGCCCAAGCCCGTAGCCCCCAAGCCGGCGACTGAGTACACGGATGTTTCTTTGACGGCAGACACTCCCAAGGTGGATGATTCCACAAGGGTAGTGGAAAACATGGAAGAAAAGTCAGATCCCTCTTACAACCAGAGAGACAGGGAACAGCAGCCTTCCACCGAACAGCTTCACAAGGCTGTTGAAGAGATCAACAAGAAGATGATGAACTCCGAGGTTGCTTTCGGATTTCATGAGAAGACCAACCGTGTTACCATCAAGATCATCGACAAGGAAACCAAAGAAGTCATCAAGGAGCTTCCTCCCGAGAAGACTTTGGACCTTATCGCCAAGGCATGGGAACTTGCGGGAATAATGGTGGATGAGAAGAGATAACCCCTGTTCCGATAGGAGGAATCTGTTATGACTATGAGACTTTCCGGAATGTACTCCGGTCTCGACACTGAATCGATCATCAAGGAACTTGTTAAAGCAAAGTCCCTTAAAGTTGACAAGGTTAAGAAAGACAAGACAAAGCTTGAATGGAAGCAGGAAGCATGGACGGATCTTAACAAGAAGGTTAAATCCCTTTTCAGTAAGACCCTTAATGACCTGCGTTTTACTTCTGCCTACAAGAAGAAAACCACATCCGTGAGCAATTCGAGTGCGGTTTCCGTTCTTACGGGCGAGAAGGCCATGAACGGCGTGCAGCAGTTAAGCGTTAAGAAACTGGCTAAGTCCGGATACATGACCGGCGAAGCTCTTTATAAGAAGGACGGCTCCAAGGTTACCGGAGATACCCTTATCAAAGATCTTGGCAAGAAGGGTTATACCGGCAACGATCTTTCTTTTGAAGAAGGCGGTGCTTTTTCCGTTACTGTTAACGGAAAGACCACCAATATCGATCTTGACGCAACCTCAACCGTTAGTTCCGTAGTTAAAAAACTTAACGAAGCCGGTGTCAGCGCCAACTTCGATGAGAAGAATGGTCGTATCTATATCGCCAGCCCTCAGAGCGGTACCGACAATGATTTTGCTTTTACCGCAGAAGGCATGGGTGGTTTTTCAGCACTTACTTTCCTTGGTATCAATGCGCAGATAAGTTCCGATCCCGAATCCGGGAACTACAAGACCTACAGCGCATATTCGAAGCTTGTGTCTCTTGGTGATGAGCTTGCTTCCAAGATCAAGTACGTTAACGATGACGAAGCCCAGGGCATCGATTATGCAGCTACCATGGAAGGCATCGACGTTGAGAGTGATCTTTACAAGGCCATCAAAGAAAACATGATGGGCGAAGACGACTATAATACAGGCATTTTCTTTTTAAAGACCAAAGCAGAGTTCGCAAACAAGGTTCTTACGGATTACACCGACAGCTCCCTTTATTCCACAGAGGCGGTTCGTATCGCCGGTTCTGATGCTCACATCGTTCTTAACGGTGTTGACTATTATTCCGGTTCCAACAATGTGGAAGTTAACGGACTGACCTTTACCTGCCTTAGCGAAGCTGAGAATATCACCGTTACCACACAGGATGATACCGACGGCATATACGATACTCTCAAGAAGTTCTTCAAAGAGTACAACGAATTGATCAATACCGTGGACAAGAGTTACAACGCCAAGAAAGAAAAAGGCTTTGAACCTCTTACAGACGAAGAAAAAGAAGAGATGTCCGAGAAGGAGATCGAGAAGTGGGAGCAGAAGATCAAGGATTCAATTCTCAGCAAAGACTCCACCCTCGGTACTCTTGCAAATACCATGAAGCAGGCTATGGCCGAAGGCTTCGAAGTTAACGGCAAGACAATGTACCTGGCAGATTTCGGAATCGAAACCCTTTCTTATTTCTTAGCTGCCGACAATGAAAGGAGCATGTACCACATTGCGGGAGACCCCGATGATGAAACTTCCAAAGGTAGCCCCGACAAGCTTAAGAGCATGATCGCTACCGATCCCGATACGGTAGTCAGCTTCTTTACACAGCTTACCCAGAACATGTACAAGAAGCTCGATAAGCTGTCAGCCAGCACCACGGAGACCTCAAAGGGTTCTTTCTACGAAGACAAGAAGTACAAGTCGGATCTTTCGAATTTCGAGTCAAAGATCGCGGAAGCCGAGAAGAAACTTGCAAAGTACGAAGACAAGTACTACGCAAAGTTCTCCAAGATGGAGGTGGCTCTTTCCAAACTTGAGTCCTCCACCAGTTCCATCACTTCCATGCTCGGAGGCGGCAACTAAAGCAACATAATTTCAAGGAGATTTGAATATGGCATTACCCAATGCATACGCCCAGTATACAAACAGCAGGATCCTTACCGCATCACCGGCGGAGTTAACCCTTCTTTTATATGAAGGCGCCATCAAGTTTGGCAACATCGCTGTTGTAAAGATCGAAGCGGGAGACATCCCCGGAGCGCACGACAATATCATAAGGGTAGAAAAGATCATAGATTATTTCCGCGAAACTCTTGATATGAAGTACCCCGTAGCCCAGGACTTTGAAAGGATCTATGTTTACCTGTCCCAGCGGCTCATCCAGGCCAACCTCAAAAAGGACAAAGAGATCATGGAAGAGATCCTGACCCACCTTCGCTCCATGAGGGACAACTGGAAAGAAGTCATGAAGAAGCAGGCTCAGGCCAAGGCTCCTACGGCATAGGCGGAGGGAACATGAACGGTACATATTTGACAGCCCTTTCCGAAAGCCTTGAAAAAAAGATCGCGGTGCTCGACGAGATCATAGAAAAGAACAAGGAGCAGGAAGCACTTCTTAAAGAAGAAACCTTTTCTTTTGAAGCTTTCGACAAGAATGCGGAAGAGAAGGGTGTGCTGATCTTCAGACTCGAAAAGCTGGATGACGGATTCGAATCCCTTTACGAGAAAGTGAGAGAAGAACTAAACGCCAACCGCGCGGCTTACGCCAAAGAGATCGCCCATATGCAGGACCTGATCCGCATGATAACCGAAAAGAGCGCCACCATCCAGGCGGGCGAGACCCGAAACAAGGCCTCCCTCGAAAAAGTCTTCAAGAACGAGCGCGAGAAGCTACGCAACGGAAGATCCGGTGTCAAGGCGCTTAAGTCCTATAATCAGGCGATGAATTTTAAAAATGAATTGTAATAAAGATACAAAGATTCCTTTGATAATATCGAAGGGATCTTTTCTTTTGCAGCTGACTCTAAAACTATTCATTAATTATGATATAATATACTTATAATCGGAGTGTAACTATCATTCCGATGCACGGAAGCATACGGTCCGTGGGGCTAAAAACCCCGAAAATACGCGTAAAATCGCTATTTTCAAAAAAATAAAAATTTTTTTCTTTTTTTTCTAAAGTTTTCCGAATACCGCCCGATATAATTAGTGTAAGACACAAA
>JAEEGT010000179.1 GCA_016280465.1 Lachnospiraceae bacterium
AAAAAGCATGGAATCTGCAGGGAGAGAGGCCTTGTACACTTCCTCGGCTTCATCATAACACCTGAGGGAATCCTCAAGACGACCGCCGGCGCGGTAAGCATTGGCGATATTAAGAAGGCTCGTGGCGTGGGGAATGCTTCCCTTAAGTCCCATCCTGTCGGACAGTTCCAGGATCTTGCCTGCAATGACAAAGGATTCGTCGGCTCTGCCGGTCTCACGCAAGAACCCCAGGTATTCATTTAAAAGCTGCAACAGGGCACCGTCGTCCCCTTCCTCCATACAGGAAGCGATACCCTTTACAAGTACCTCTTCGGCCGCCTCTGTGTCGGCTCTTTCAAAGGCTTCGTCAAGTTCTTTGAGTATTATCGAAATATCCATATTCTTTCCCTTCAAAGTCAGGTTTCTTTCTTTTTACAAAAGAAGATAAACGGCATCAGGACTTCAGTCGATGGTGAGGGATCCTGCCAGCTCCAGCATTTCCTCGGCATTGACCTTACATATCTTACGGTCGTAGGTATAAAGACCGTTGATTTCGTCCTCAACGTCGGTGAGCTGGGTGTATATGCTTCCGCACAGCCCTCTCTTTATGTTGGGAATAAGATCCTCTTTGTATTTGGCGATTATCCTTGCGGTCAGTTCATCGGAGGTTTTGCAGACACCGTATCCGTAGGATCTGTCCGGATTAAACACGTGATCGGAAACCTTGAGGGTGTAGCCGCCGAATTCCGAGAGTACGGTGGGGCGATTGGCTTCCTTGAATCTGTATCTTCCGAAGTAGCTGTGCTCACTTTCCACATCGGATCTTTGCTGCTTGAACCATCCCGAGGCGGAGTCAACGATCCTTGTCATGTCCATGGATTTAAGGATGTTGTACATCATGTCGCTTTCGAACTGTCCCCAGCCTTCGTTGAAGATCGTGTAGTAGACAATGGAAGGGTGGTTGTAAAGATGAGCCACCGTATCCTCCATGTGCTTGGTAAAGATGGTGCGTACCTCCTCGGGTACATGGGACTTCATGTCGTTCATCTTCTTGTCACCGAGGGTAGGAAGGATGGTGTCGTGAAGGTAACGGTATTTTCCGTTGTTTACCATGTCCTGGAACACGAGCATGCCCATGCGGTCGCAGGCTTCGTAGAAGCATTCGGGTTCCACCTTGATGTGCTTTCGCAGGGTGTTGTACCCAAGGCTCTTTAAGAGACGGATGTCTTCCTCGTAACCGGCTTCGGAATTGGGCAGGAATATGCCTTCCGGATAGTAGCCCTGATCAAGGACTCCGTGGAAAAAGAAAGGCTTTCCGTTAAGAAGGATCCGGGGCACTCCCTCCACTTTGTCAACGCTCACGGTACGAAGTCCGAAGTAGGATCCGATACAGTCCGTATCGGTCTTTATGGAAAGATCGTAAAGATGGGGGTCATCGGGAGTCCAGAGAATGGGATCTTCAATATCTATGTGAAAATAGCCGTTGCATTTGATGCCGGAGTATACAAGGCCGTTGCGTCCGGTGATCTCCACGTGGAAATCCTCGGCATCGCTGTCGATGTCGATGGTGACTCCGTTAAGAGAAGGTGTGATCTCAAGACTCTTTATGTAGTATTTCGGAACGCTTTCGAGCCATACGTTCTTCCAGATACCCGTAACAGGGGTATACCACATGCCGCCGCGGTTTAAGCTTTGTTTCCCGTAGGGGTAGCGTATATCCAGACCGTCCGTGACTTCCACTCTCAGTGTGTGGATCATGTCATAGGGATTGCTTCCGAGGGCATCGGTTATATCTGCCGTGAAGGGAAGATATCCGCCTTCGTGGGAACAGACAAAGATACCGTTGACAAAGACCTTGGAAATGCAGTCCGCAGCATCGATGTGAAGGAGGACTCTGTCTTTGATAAAGCCCCGGGGCAGTTCGAAGTCCCGGGTGTAGGTGTATCTTTCACCCACAGTGCCTTTGAACCCCGAAAGTTCCGATTCAAGGGGAAAAGGAACGGTAACTCCGCCGTCCCATCGCCCGTTGAGACTGATATATGAATCACGCTTAAGCTGGGGTCTCGGATACCTTGAAAAAGGGGGATCTTCAGGCCTTATTTCGGTTGAGAGTTTTTTAAAACGGCTTATTTGCTCGCTCATACACGAAAAACCTCTGCTTTGGTTTATTTTATGGATATGAACATTTTACAGGTGTTTATTTTGTACTATTATGACATTTATTTTATCACATCCATGCTTTATCATAAAGAAGAATAAAGCATAGGGGTATTGACAAAAAGAAACCCTATGTGTATAACTGTATTAGTACGCATAGTACAGTTTGGCAAAACATTATTCAGGAGGGACGAGGGCGTGCTTAGAATTGAACATTTAACAAAACGGTTTGGAGACAAGGTAGCGGTCAACGATCTGACACTCCACATTGAACCCGGTGAGATCTACGGTTTCATCGGACACAACGGAGCAGGTAAGACCACGACTATTAAATCCTGCGTGGGACTTTTGCATATCGATGAGGGTGAGATCTTTATCAATGGTGTTTCCGTTAAAAAGGAACCCTTAAAGTGCAAGCAGATGATCGCATACATTCCTGATAATCCGGACCTTTACGATTTCATGAGCGGTATCAAGTATCTTAACTTTGTGGCTGATGTTTACAAGGTTCCCGCAGGAGTGAGAGAGGAACGTATTGCGAAATATGCGGACATGTTCGGTCTTACTTCGGAGCTTGCCAACGGCATAGGCAATTACTCTCACGGTATGAAACAGAAACTGGCCATCATCAGCGCTTTAATCCACGAGCCCAAGCTTATCATCATGGATGAGCCTTTTGTGGGACTGGATCCCAAAGCAACCTACGAAGTCAAGGAGCTTATGAAGGCTCTTTGCAAGGAAGGAACAGCTTTCTTCTTCTCAACCCATGTGCTTGAAGTGGCGGAGAAACTCTGCGATCACATAGCCATCATCAAAAACGGTAAGCTCGTTGTGGACGGAACCGTTGAGAGTGTTAAGGGTGACAGTTCCCTTGAAGATATCTTCATGGAACTGGAAGAGAGAAGTGAGGGAGGAAATAACGATGCTCGGTAAGCTTGTTGCCATCAGAATGACTTCCATTTTCCGCGAGAAACGTGACGACGGGAAAAAGAAACGTAATGTGGGTCTTCTGTATGCCTTTTTGGCGATCTACATGGCCCTGGTATTCGGATTTTTATTCTGGAACACTTTCGGAACATTGTTCTCTGCTTACTGCGGAGAAGCACAACTTGACTGGCTGTATTTTGCCATGGCAGCTTCCATGGCAGCGATGCTTGGTTTTATCGGAAGTGTTTTTATTACACAGAACCAGCTTTTTGAAGCCAAGGACAACGAACTGTTGCTCTCCATGCCCATAAAGCCTTCGGTAATACTTGTTTCAAGGCTTTTAACCCTGTATGTATGGTCCTTCTTTTTCGGAGCGGTAAGTTCGGTTCCGGCTTTTGTGGTGTATTTCTTAAACAAGGAACTCGCACCTTTAGGTATAGCGGCCTTTGTTGCGGAGCTTTTCCTGGTTCCGCTGTTGGCTCTCACCGTAAGCATTCTTGCGGCCTGGGTGCTTCAGTTCTTTTCAAGATTTGTTAAGCATAAGAGCCTGTTTGTTATCATCGGAACCTTTGTATTCCTTGGGCTTTACATGTACGTGGTGAACAAGCTCATGGATTTCACCGACTACCTTGCGGAACACGGCACGGAGATGGGAAATCTCTTTAAGAGCAGACTGCTTCCTTTCTACGCCTGCGGTACGGCGGTAAGCGATCCCGGCCCCGTTCCTTTGGCCCTTATGCTTGCCATCACGTTGTTGCCTTTCTGCATCCTGTTCTTTGTTCTTTCAAAGACCTTCGTAAACCTCATTACCACCAAGAAGGGTTATGCCAAGGTTAAGTACAAAGCAGGCAAACTTAAGGTAACGGATCCCGTAAGTGCGGTATGCAGAAAAGAAATGCTCCGTTTTGTAAAGAGTTCGGCCTACGCCGTAAACGGCGGCACCGGTCTTTTGATGCAGATAGTGCTGGCAGTGCTGATTTCCTTAAAGGGTGATATGTTCTTTACCATCCTTACAAGCGCGATGGGAGAAGAAAGAGGTAAGGCTGCGGCAGTTACATTGATAATAGTTTTGGTTGCTTTTTCCGCGATCATCACCGAGATCACCATCTGCAGCATATCCATGGAAGGAAAGATGCTCTGGATATTAAAGAGCGCTCCCGTAAGCAGTCTTGATATCTTAAAGGCAAAGATAAGGGCGCACCTCTATATGGCGGTTCCCTTTGCGGCTGTTGCAGGAATAGTACTTAACATATTCCTTCCCTTGAACCCGATCCAGAGAGTCATGGCAGTTGTGCTTCCTGTGACACTGCAGGTATTTAACGCCTATTTCGGATTGGCTGTAAACTTAAAGTATCCTAAGCTTGACTGGGTCAACGAAGCTTACGCGGTAAAACAGAGTACCGCAGCCACCATCGGAGCTCTGGGCGGCATGGGAACGATCATCGTGGCAGCCATAGCAGCGATGATCCTTGGAAATATCATTCCCTATGATCTGGTACTTGTTTTATTGACAGCCCTTCTTTTACTGGGAATACTTTACTATATTTTCAAATACCTTCCCGGTAAGGGCGTAAAAAGATTTGAAGAACTATAAACTTATGTATTTGAGATCCCTCATTGACGGGATCACGGCTCACTAAGGAGATTGACATGAAGATAATCGTGAGAATGGCCTGTGTGCTTGCGGCAGCAGTTTTTGCTTTCGCAGGTTTCACGGGGTGTGGGAAAAAACAGGCGGAGGATGCCTATGAGTATTCGGCTTCCTTTAAGCAAACTAACATTAAAATCGACGGAACCTATATGGCCTGCGATGCTTTGGCCGGAGGAAAATACTACGGCGTTGAGGTGGATTACAAGGAAAACGGCGAAGAATACAGCATGGATTATAAGCTTCACGTTATGGATCTTACAAGCGGTGAAGATAAGGTCTGCCCTCTTGAAAACCCCGGCGTTTCGGATGCTTCATACAACATTTACGATATAGTTCCCGCCAACGGAAAACTCTATGTTTTTGCGGGAACCTGGAATGCGGAAACTTATGAAAGTACATATTCCTGCTATATTTACAATCTTGAGGGCAAGGCGGAGAAGGAAGTATCTTTATCCGCTGTTATCGGCAAGGAGGATTATCTCAATTCCGAAGCGATCTCGGTGACCGATGACGGAAAGATCATTCTGACAAGCAATGACGGAAGCATAGTGGGTGTTGACGAAAACGGAAAGCAGATCTTTTCCGTTAAGGCGGGTTATCATGTGTCGAATGTTGTCAAATCAAGCAAAGGGGAGATCTTCTGCGCTTATTATTCCGACGGAGGAGAATCTGTAGCAAAGCTTGATACAAACAAGGGAAGCCTTGAAAATCCTGTTTTGGTATCCAATCCGGACGGTATCTATGCGGGCGCAGGCAAACTGTTTGTTTCCACAGGTACTTCCGTACGCGAAACCGATATGTCCACAGGAGAGTCAAAAACTCTTTGGAGCTGGCTTGATGTGGATGTGGACGATACCATGATCCTCGGCATGACGGAAAATGAGGACGGTACTTATACCGTGATATCCGGAAACAGGGATGATGAGAACAAGAAGTTAACGGTGGAAACCGCAACGATTGCCTATGTACCTGCTTCTGCCAACGCCAAAGAAAAGATCGTGTACGGCTGCGTCAATCTGGACTGGGATATTAAAAATCTCATCAAAAACTTTAACAAGACCAACGATAAATATCGTATCACCGTTAAGTCTTATACTGATGACTATCCCGATTGGTCCGAGGCGGATGAAAAGTTCAGGATGGATATTTCCGCAGGCAACAAGTTTGACATTATGAGCATAGACAGCCCCGATCTTCAGTCGCTGGTTGATTCCAAGGCACTTGCGGACCTTACGGAGTACTTTGACAAAGACTTTAAACGCGATGATTACTTTGAAAAAGTTCTTGATATGAACTCAAGGGATGGGAAGCTTTACGGCATAGCGCCCACCTTCTCCCTTCAGACCATGATGGTATCCGAAGAGACCGCAGCAGGGCGTACTACCTGGACTCTGAACGATGTTATGGAACTTCGTAAGAAATATCCCGATAAGACCTTCCTGGAAGGAGCCAATCGTAGCACCGCACTTTTGATGATGCTTTATTTCACACTGGATGAATTTGCTGATGTAAAGACCGGAGAATGTTATTTTGATTCCGACAAATTTAAGATTCTCCTGGATTTTGCCATGACCTTCCCGGAAGACTTTAACTATGAGGATTTCGATTCCTGGCAGGCCATTGCCGACGGAGATGTGCTCCTGACCATGAATTATATTTCGGATCTTGACCTGTCTGACCTTCAGCTTTACAACAAACTTTTTGGCGGAAAAGGTGTCCTTATCGGCTTTCCCACCGATTCGGGAAGCGGTCACAGGATCAACTGCAGCGGTCTTCATGTTATCTCTTCAAAGAGTAAGCACAAGGACGGTGCATGGGAGTTTGTAAAGACACTTCTTGGCGATGATTATCAGCGTGATTCCTGGAGTTTCCCCATTTCCAAAAAGATCTTTGATGAGAAGGTTGAAGAAAGACTCAGTGAGGATAGGGGATTCGGCGGCGGATCCATCGGAAACGGACATACCGTGATTGAAATAGGACAGCCCACCAAAGCGGATTTCGACCTTGTAAGAAATGCCATAGACAATGCCAATGCGGCAAGTACCTACGATGAAAAAATCTTTTCCATAATACAGGAAGAGACCGAGCCATTCTTCAAAGGACAGAAGGGTGCCGCAGAAGTTGCGGACCTGATCCAGAAGAGGGTGCGCCTGTATTTGCAAGAGAAAAAATAACAAATAATAAATAACCAATAATACAAAGGCCGTGCAAGCAATTCTTGCACGGCCTTTTTACGTATCGGTAACAGTAAAAAGCCCGTGGCATTTATTTTTCACAAGCAAACACTGCGACAGGAACCGAAGCGAAAATCCACTTCTTACGGAGACTTTGCGTGCGGCGTGAGCTTCCGTCTCACGCGAACACGTTGCACGCATAGTCGCAGTTAGAAGTTAGTTGAGCGTAGTGGGTCGCGTTTGCGGTGAAAAGATAAATGCCATGGGCATATTATTTAAAGTGATATGTCCGTAAAAGTAAGTCGTGCACGCTTCTGTATAATAACAAAACAGAAGAAATCACTTCGGCACTTTGAAGGTCACGCAGGTTCCAAGGTCCACGGTACTGTCGATGGACAGTCCGTTTCCGTACTGGTTGCGAAGCCTCTTATCGATGTTGTAAATACCGATACTCTTATTTTCTTTGGGCTCTTTAAAGAGCCCTTTTATTGTTTCTTCGTTCATCCCCACTCCGTTATCGCTTACATAGAAGTAAACTCCGTCGGGATTATCCATTATCCTTAAGGTCACGGCACCGGGACGATTGGATTTGCGTACCCCGTGCTTTATGGCGTTCTCTATGAGAGGCTGTATGGTAAGGGCCGGAAGAGAGATCTTCGGCATCTTTAAGGGGTAATCGGTATAAAACCTTATGGAGGGAAATCGTTCTTTTTCTATGGCTGTGTAGGCCCGAGCAAGCTCAAGTTCACGCTCAAGGCTCACCTGCTCCTCCATGTTGTCAAGATCAAGGATCAGCTTCAGGTATTCGGTAAGGGAATCGATGAGCCCCTTTGCTTTTTCCGGATCCGTCACACAAAGGTCTGCGATGGTGTTAAGGGTATTGTACAGAAAGTGAGGCTTGATCTGGGCGTTTAAAAAGGCATTTTCCGAAGCCTGCAGTGCATTCAGGTATTTTGATAATTCCACTTCATAGAATATTTCAGTGGAGTTCTGGTGCTTGTATTTGTCCGCCATCATCAGCACGTTTAGGATCATGAATCCGCCGATGGTGGGGAAGTAAACATACATGACAGGCATTGAAAGACCGCTGGTGGCATGCCTTAAGAGTACGTCGGTCTCGGCAAGGAACAGACATATTCCGAAGCGCAGGGAGTATTTCTCGCTGCCCTCGAAACTGAGAGCAAATACATAAAGACAGGGTACAAGTGGAAGCACCAGCACGAAGTCAGAAATGTATGTCAGCAGCGGGAAGGTCTTAAAGCTTAAGTCGCTGATAATGGGGAAGATCTGCAGGAATTCTATTATCATTACCGCTTTGGAAGGGAAATAATAAGGGAACAGCCGATAGCAGATCAGCAGTATCGATGCGGTGTATAACGGTGTTGCCACGCTCTTTAAGAGCAGCATTATGTTAAGAGGGAAGGATATTCCCAGGTTCACGAGGGAAAAGTCGTCTCTTGTGAAAACATAGAGAAGACTGGCCGCAAAATAAAGAATGAACGAAATGAGTATCCTGCTTTTCTTGAATGCCAGCAGCTGCAGGCATAAGAAAACCATGGAGGTGATGATAAAGCACAGTACCACAATGTTGAATATGGTGTAAAAGTCGTATGCCGTGTCGATGACATCGGAAGCTCCCACCAGAACAGAGTCAAAACTTCCGCCGGTAAAGCCCTTTGAGGACACGATATTGATCAAAACCTCATAGCCGCCCGCAGGGTTATAGGGAAGATAGATCTTCTTTGGGGTGGGAAGAAGAAAACCGAAGGTCTCCGAGCGCTTCTCCGTGGAAACAGACAGTCCGTTGACATATATTTCATGCTCGCAGAAAGCTGCGGGGAAGATCATGGCATAATCGGTGCCGGAGGGAAGTTTGAACTGCATGCACAGCGATGCTTTGTAATCCTTGCCTGAGACACATTCGTCGGTATATACATCGGAAATGGATTCGGCAGTGAGGCTTTTGTATTCGGTCCGCATGCGGTTAGCCGTATCCGTAGGGAAGACCGTGGTCCTGGAGGACCAGCGGGGACTGGGATCCACGTGCTCGCCGGGAACGATCACCATTTCGCCCGAAAGAGCGTAGAGCACTCCTTCATCGATATAATCGGTTGTCCGGTCGTTAACGCTGTTTACCAGCGAAACACTTTTGACGGCAAAGATCCTGCCCATGACAAAGACCGTGAGGATCATGAATGCGGGGACAGCCACCAGTATGAGGATGGCCTGTTTCAGTCGTTTGCTCATACGGGTACCTCCGTTTCTTCGGTAGCCTGGGGAGTAGGGGGAACAACGAAGGATACACTGGTTCCCACGCCCTTTGCACTCTGTATCACAAGGCCTTTGCCGAAAAGCCCTATGAGTCTTGCGTGGATGTTAAACAGACCGACTTTGGCGGTGCCGGCCGCACGTTCGGTCACTCTTGAAATGGTTTCTTCATCCATACCCGCACCGTTGTCGGAAACATCGATGTGGTAAAAAGAATCGTAATTCAGTATGGTGACGGTTATCTTGCCGGTACGATCCCTGCCTGAAAAACCGTGCTCGATGGCATTTTCCACCAGAGGCTGTATGGAAAGGGGCGGAATGTTAAAGTCCGCCATATCATCGGGAAGATTCATCTCAAAGGAAATGCCGGGATTCTCCGCACGTTTGATATTGATGTAAGCCTTGGTAAGCTCGATCTCATTGCTTATGGGAACGATACCCTGAAGCTGCTGGAAGGAGAGGGTATGCCTTAAATATTTGGAAAGGGATACCGTCAGTTCTTCTGCGGCAAAAGTATCGCTGTTACAGCGTGAACGTATCAGCGCAAGGGACTCATATAAAAAGTCGGGATTCATCCTGGTACACATGAGAGCGTTGTCCGAGTGCTTGATCTTTTCAAGGGTTTGGGCAAGTGACTCCGACAACTGGTCCGTGTTGGCGATGGATTCGTTGTATTTGGCGCAGAATACATATGCGTTGGCAAGGGAAAACAAAGCAAGGGAAATGATCCTGAAACCGATACCCCTGTATCCCGCAAGGGGAAGCAGCAGATCGGCAAGGGACGCAGTTATCATAAGAAAGTAACATATAAAGGGCGGTATGAAGGCTCTTGAATCCACCTTGACCAGCTGAAAAGAAAGGTAGCCGGCATATACAAGGGGCGGAAGGGTCATGATGGTGGCAGCTGCAAAGCAGTATACGAGATGACTGTCGGGAGCTGCAAAAAAGATGGCTGCGGACACAAGACACAAATAGCCGTAAGCCCGGATGTACTTATAATTGGCGGAATATGAGCCTCTGAGATTGATCTCGCCGGAAAAACTCATGAACATGCTCACAAGAGCATAGGTGGCGACATAGAAATTCCCGGCAAAACCGGGAGAAGCATCAAAAAACAGCCCGCTTGGGCAGACTGCATAGAGACTGCCCATGTGCGCGGCAAAAAGAATATACGAACCTATATACCAAAGAAAACGCTTTGCATTGTTGAAATAGTTATATACGACAAAACAGTAAATGATCGATACGACGCAACACATGAAACAAAGTGTATGTAGTACGATTATCATGGTGTTCCCCTATTCTCAGGACAGTATGGATCGCATCATTTCCTTGATGTCGTGGGAAGGATCTAAGCCGTATTCCTTATTGAGCGATTCACTGTACTTGGTGTAGTAATCGCGGATGGCGGCGGGCGGAAGCTTCTGCTGTTTAAGCTTGATTATGCGGCGGAAGGCTTCTTCTTCGTAAAGATCCACGCGCAGAACAGCTTCATAGGAATCGATGGCGGAGTCTGTACGACCTGCCTCGGTGTAGAGTTCACCGGCCTTGTAAAGAAGTTGAATGTATCGGCTCTCAAGCCAGCCCTTGGTCTCCTCGGCCCAGTCGTAGAAGCGGTTTTCGAGATAGGGTCCTTTGTAAAGACCGATAAGGTATTCGATATCGCTTAAGGAAAGGGTATCGGGACTGGCAAATTTATTGCGGAAATCAATGTAATCGCAGCTGATCCTTGCTGTGTTTATGCTGTAATCGTCATGGTCACGGACCAGAACATCGGTATATCCGAAATCCACGAGGGTGCTTCGGATGTATGTACAGGTCACACGGAAGTTGTTGGCAGCTTTGTCAAGATCCGCATCGGGCCAAAGAGTATCGAGGATCGAATCCTTGACTCTGGCGCGGCCCTCATTCTGGATAAGATATGCAAGCAGCTCCTCGGCTTTGGAGGTGCGGAAGCGTAAGGGTTCCTTGTCGCTTCCCTTGCGGATGGAAAAAGAACCGAAACAGGTGATGATCAGACGGTCATCCTCGACTACGGGAGTCTTCACCAGTTTCTTCTCCATACTGTCTATCTGCTTGGCGAAATCTTCATTGGAAAGGGGCTTTAATAGATAGCCGGTGGCATGGGCTCTGAAAGCATCGAGAGCATACTGATTGTATGCGGTGACAAAAACAACCTCCAGGTACGGATTTGAATCCATAAGTACTTCCGCAAGCTCCAGACCGGTCATTTCGGGCATTTCGATATCAAGAAAAGCAATGTCCACAGTGTTGGTCTTGGCAAATTCTATCGCGTCGCTTGCTTTGGTAAAGGTCTTCAAAAGTTCCAGTCGGTTGTCCTGTGAGATAAGCCTTTCAAAGCGGTTTAATGCGTTTTGCTCGTCATCCACTGCAATTACTTTAAACATAACAGATTAACCCCCAATTATTCTCGTAATGGACGGTATCGTCGGCATATTTACTATCTTTGAACGTATACCATTCTTATTTTATAGGAAATGCCGTTCATTTACAAGGGTTTTCTGTATTTTATCAGACGCTTTCATTTAAATGTGCCTTGTGTTAAAATAATTCCCATGAAAGAATTTACCAGTTGCAAGCAGGCCACCGAAAGCTGCATGCAGACAGGAACCTTTGCGGTGGCTCATCTTTACAAAGAAGAGAAGACCATGGACATGCACATCCATGACTGCTGTGAGATCTATTTCTCCATTTCCGGAGGGAAGCAGTTCCTCATCGACAACAGGTTTTATACCATTGCTCCCGGGGATGTGTTTGCCATCAATCAGTACGAAAGCCACTATCTTACCCAGATCGACAGCATGGTCCATGAAAGGATCGTGATCTCCGTACACCCGGATTATGTTAAGACTCTGTCCCGGGGTCGCACGGATCTGGGAGAGTGCTTTTCCAAAAGGGGTCCCGGTTTTTCTCATCGCATTTCTTTGAGCCGCGAGCAACAGCAGCGGTTTCTTTATCTTGTCAACAAGATCTGCGCCGACAGGGATTACGCCGGAGAGATCATGGAGGAGGCTGCCTTCATGGAACTCATGGTCCTGATAAATTCCGCATTTCACGGCAAGAAAGCAAAGTCCGGGCAAAAGAACGCAAACAGCGCTTACAACGGTCAGGTTGACGAGATCTTAACCCACATCAACAGAAATATCGCAAACCAAATAACCATTGCAGGGTTGGCAGAGAAGTTCTTTTTGAGCGAATCCTATATATGCAGGATATTTAAGAGCGCCACCGGAACCACCATCAACAAGTACATTACGGCAAGGCGGATAAGTATCGCAAAATCTTTGCTGGATTCGGGAGTCGGAGTCCAGGAAGTATACGAGCAGAGCGGATTCACCGATTATTCGGGCTTTTTCAAGGCATTTACCAAGGCTGTGGGCATTTCTCCCAAAAAATACAGCCAGTGCAGCATAAAATAATTATTCATTTACAGGCAGGTATTACAATATGAGAAGCATGGAATTCAAGATGGAGCGTCCGGGACTTCTTTCCGAGGGACAGCACATAACCGTAACGGAGGGATTGCTCCCCAGCAACTACTATTACACCATCGATCCTTCCCTTGCCATGTCGGGCAATGTTCCTTTTAACCAGAGGATGCTTGCAAGAGAAGGTGTTGTCAAGGAAGTAAGGGAGACCCCCAGAGGTTTCTACGTGGTGGCGGAATTCGAGGATTAAAGTAAGATCCTTAGATAATATATTAAAAGCCTCCGGGCTTAAAAGGTAAGGAGAGGAATCATGAAAGTCATTTCAACAGACAAGGCGCCGGGCGCCATCGGACCCTATTCCCAGGGTATCATCGCAGGGGGATTTTTCTTTGCTTCGGGACAGATAGCCATCGTTCCCGAAACAGGCGAGATCGAGAAGGGTGACATTAAGGCTCAGGCCGAAAGAGTCATGAAGAATATCGGAGAACTGTTAAAGGCTGCGGGCCTTGATTACGGCAAGGTAGTCAAGACCACATGCTTTCTTGCGGATATGGGGGATTTTGCCGCTTTTAACGAAGTCTATGCGGGTTATTTTACTTCCAAGCCTGCCAGAAGCTGTGTAGCGGTAAAGACTTTACCCAAGAATGTTTTATGCGAAGTTGAGATTATTGCCTGCGTGGAATAATCCTGTCGGAGGATGCATTGAAGAGTTTTTTCAAACGCTATGTCTTTGTGATATTAAGCAGTATTGTGGCGGTTGCGCTTCTTGTGTTGGGACTTTATCTCTTCAATTACAGGACGGAACGTATCGTCACAAACGTGGCGGAGAACTTCACATCGGAGAAGGCTGAGAGCATAGGAAAGGCTATTTCCAACAAGCTCTCCGGTGATCTGCGGGCTTTGAACGGAAGCCTTGAGCTTTACGAAAGCATCAACCTGAAGAACCTGGCGGAAATAAAGAACACACTGGTACTGTCAAGAGGTGTGGGAAGCTTCAGGACCATCATGGTTGCTACTTTGGAAGGCGATGCGGTCGACAACGACGGCTTCTTTTGGGGCAATGTTTCCTCGGAGACCTTTTTTAAAAAGGCCGTGGAAGGGGAAGCGTATATTTCGGATCTTCTGACGATTCCCAACTATCCTGTGGATATCATCGTTGCCGCCTTCCCAATCATGAGGAGCAATCGTGTGGCCGCGGTATGCTGCGGTGTCTGGGACAGGAACGTGTTCACGGATATACTGGACAGTTCCGCAGGTCAGAGTAACAGTGTAAGCTTTCTTCTTACAAAAACGGGTTCCGTACTGGCCAGCTCTGACAGAAAAGCAAATCTTTCAAGCCTGGGAGATACGGGCTATTTTGCGGTGGAAGGAGACTGGAAGACCAGAGGCTCCGCCATACCCTTTGAGCGCACCAGGATATTTGACAGGGAAGAGACAGTCTTCTTTAAATACAATGTTGAAGGCGATGAGAAATTTACCGTCATCACACCCGTTGAAGGTTTTGAATGGGTGCTGGCGGTGGTGCTTCCCGACGATGCCATCGCCCGTGAACTTAAACCCATGGCAGGGTATATTACCGTTCTTATCCTGTGCATAGCGGTTTCTTTTGCATTGGTGCTCTTTGCCATCGTGATGCTGATCCGAAGCGACCTCGGTACCGTAAAGAGAAACGAGAACTTTGCCCTTGCATCCCTACAGAATCAGATCGTGGTCTTCGATTACGACCACGTTAAAAAGAGACTTGAACTTGCGGGTAATTACGATCTTATAGTTGGTAACCGTAATCCCGTATTCGGTGACGGAGAAGAAAGAGAACTCTTAAACAGGATCCACGATGAAGACAAGGCCGTTAGGGATATGATCCTCAGTGCCGGCGGACAGCTGGACACCCAGATCAACGCTGAGGCAAGGATCCTTTGCGAAGACGGTGAATATCACTGGTTCAAGATGAAAGCCAATATAGTGAGGGGACTTGAAGGCAGAGTAAAGGGCCTGGTAGGCAACCTTACAAATGTTGACGAGCACTTTAACGAGGCTCAGGAATTAAAACACAAAGCGGAGATAGATCCTCTTACGGGACTTCTCAACAAGGGTGCTTTTTCGTCACTGGTCCAGAAGAAACTGGCTGAAGCCGGAGAGGGAAGCGTTTACGCTTTGTATATGATCGACATAGATAACTTTAAGAACGTAAATGACACCCTTGGTCATGCCATAGGCGACAAGGTCATCGCGGATGTGGCCACAAAGATCGGGCTGGTCTTCTCCGACAGAGACTGTATCGGACGTATCGGCGGCGATGAGTTCTCGGTGCTTTTGCTCCTTTCACCGGATTCAAGGCATGCAGGCCAGCGGATAGTGGAAGACAAGGCATACAGACTCTGCAAGCGGATGGATGAGGTATATTCCGACGGTGTCAATGATGTGCATGTTTCTTTGAGCGTGGGAGTTTCTTCTTTCCCTCAGGACGGAGAAACCTACGAAGAACTGTACAGACGTGCCGATGCGGCTCTTTATGCAGCCAAGCATTCCGGAAAGAATCAAAGCTGCATTTACCGCTCCGGAGCACAATAGTTCAGATCACAGAAGTGTGATATTAATATCGGGATTTAAAAGAATAAAAAGCACGAGGCCGATCCACAGAAGAAGGATCAGGGGCATACCCCAGACAAAGGCCTTGTGCTTTGTTTTGTGATGAAATACACGCATGCCTGCCATGGAGCCGATGACGCCGCCGATAAAGGCAACGAAAAAAAGCGTGGCTTCGGGGATCCGCCATGCGTGATTTTTTGCTTTATGCTTATCTATTCCCATGGCGGCAAACCCAATGAGGTTTACCGCCGCGAAATAGCATATTAACCAGTGAACTGTGGTCATATTACATTATTTTCCGTTCTTTTCTACTTCCTGCATCTTCATTGCACGGACCTTGCAGGAGAGACCGAAGAGGTTGATGAAGCCTTCGGCGTCGTGATGGTCGTAAAGGTCACCGGTAGTGAAGGATGCGATCTTTTCATTGTAGAGGGAGTATTTGGAAGTGGTACCCGCCTTGATGATGTTACCCTTGTAGAGCTTGAACTTAACTTCGCCGGTAACATATTTCTGGGTTTCGTCGATGAAAGCCACAGCTGCTTCGCGAAGAGGGGTGAACCACTTTCCTTCGTAAACGACCTGAGCGAGTTTGTTGCCCATTTCCTGTTTTTCGAGATAGGTATC
>JAEEGT010000180.1 GCA_016280465.1 Lachnospiraceae bacterium
ATCATCATCTTTCTTTTCCTGTGGAAGAATCTTGGATACAACATGATCCTGTTCCTTGCGGCCCTTGAGTCCATCCCCCGGGATATCCTGGAGGTTGCTCACATGGAGAATGCCAATGCCTGGCAGATCTTCTGGATGATCAAGATCCGATATCTGTCCCCTACCATCCTGTTTGTGACCATTCTTTCCCTGATCAACTCCTTTAAGGTATTCAGAGAGATATACCTGCTCACGGATAACTACCCGTATGAGCCTTTATATATGATGCAGCACTTTATGAACAATGCCTTCGGACGACTTGAGTATCAGAAACTGTCCGCCGGAGCCATCATCATGTCCCTTGTGATGATCGTTATAATCGGAACGCTTTTCCTTGTGGAGAACCATTTCGGAAAGGATGTGGAAGAATGAAACTTTTTAAAGCCTCCATATCCCGAAGAAAAAGAAGGGAACTCATTCAGATCGCCATCATCACGGTGTTTGCCGTTTTGTTTGCGGTGGTGTTCCTAACCCCCATAGTGCTGACCATCACAAATTCCTTCATGTCCCAGACAGAGATCAACGCCAACTACGGCGCCATCTTTGCAAAGACTGAAAAGGGCGGAAAGATCTTCATTTCGGAAAAAGTAAATCTTAAGTTCATCCCCGACATGATCTCTTTCAGTCAGTACATCACGGTGTTACTTAAAAGTCCCGCTTATCTGATCAAATTCTGGAACTCGGTGATCCTGGTGTTGCCGATACTGATCTTTCAGTTGGCGGTGGCAGTATTTGCTTCCTACGGTTTCATGAGAGCCAAGGGAAAACTTAAAGAGATTATTTTCTTTACATATATAATACTCATGCTGATGCCTTATCAGGTTACACTGGTGCCAAACTACCTGGTATCCACCTGGTTCCACCTGATAGACACCCGCTGGTCCATCTGGCTTCCGGGTATCGCTTCGCCCTTTGCGGTCTATCTGCTGACAAAGTTCATGCGAAGGATCCCCACCTCCTTTATCGAGGCGGCACAGATCGACGGCGCGGGAGAGTGGCAGATATTTTCTAAGATCTGCTTTCCGCTTTGCAAGAGCTGCCTGTATTCGGTGGCGATTCTTGTATTCATAGATTACTGGAACATGGTTGAGCAGCCCCTGATCCTGCTTTCCGATACGGAGATGCATCCCCTGTCGGTCTTCCTGTCGCAGGTCAACACCAACGAAACGGGTCTTGCTTTTGCTCTTGCTACGATCTATATGGTTCCGGGTCTTTTGGTATTTTTGTACGGCGAGGATTACCTGGTGGAGGGTATCATGTACCAGGGCGGCGTTAAGGGTTAACATTGGGATACGGCATTTAAGGAGAAGAAAATGAACGAGACTAAGAAACGTAAAGAATGGATCAAGAATTTTGCCATTATATTCCTGGCGATCTTGCTGGTACTTACATTCTGTTCAAATACGATAATGAATTATTCCCTCCCGGAGGTGGCGGCCCAATACTGCTATTCCGGAGAGATCACCAACAAGGTTCGCGGTAACGGAACCGTCGAAGCCGAGGATCCCTACAAGGTCATCTTCAAGCAGTCCAGAAAAGTTGATTCCGTTGTTGCAAGAGTGGGCGACATGGTGGAAAAGGGCGATGTGCTCTTTAAACTGGAAGCCGGCGACAGCGAAGAACTCAAGGAATTAAAGAAACAGCTGGAAGAATATCTTATAAAGAACGAGCTTTCCGATGCCTATGCAGGCGTGGTTGACGGCAAGAAGGATTCCGATTTCGAAGCAAATCTTGAAAAAGTAAAAGCGGCACGTAAAAAGGTTGAGAATCTTGAAAAGGCGGTTGCCAATACGGAAGCCGCACTTGAAAAGTTTAAGAACGGTACCGCGGAGCAGTACGCAGAGTACAAGGCTCTTGCCGATGCCAAGGCCACAAAGCAGGCCTGGGACACCCAGCACGGTTACAACAGCACAAATCTCGAGGCTGCCAAGACCACATTCAATTACGACACTTTAAAGAGTGCTTACGATGTGGCTCTCAATGACTATAACATGGCCAAGGCCGATTATGACGCAAAGCTGGCGGATTACAATGCCAAGGTGGCAGCGGAAGCAACGGCGTTGGCAGAGAAGCAGGCAGCACAGGATGCGGTCGATGCAGCAACTGCGGCAGCGGTAGCCGCCGGTGGATCCTTCGACCCGACTAATGTTCCCGAGCATCAAGCACTTCAGGATACTCTGGATGCCAAGACCACGGCTTATAACAATGCCAATAGTGCCAAATCATCCGCCGAAACCGCCAAGAACACCGCTCAGGGCACCATGAACAGCAAGAAGAACGACCTTGACACTGCGACAGCAAATTTTAAGGTTGCAGAGAACGGCGTTGCTTCTTACATGACCGCCTACAATACTTCTACCGCAAAGACTGCCGAGATGGAAAGGGCCGTTGCCGATGCGGAGAAGGCCATCGAAAACAAGACCGCAGCTTTACAGAAGCAGGTTGATTCCAACAAGAAGGCTCTTGAAGATGCAAATACCGAGCTTACCCGTCTTGTTTCCGACGTAGAAGTTCTGGCTCCCATATTACAGAAGATCAAGGACCTTGAGTCCGAAGGCGGCGAGCTTACCATTACGGCTCCCGTATCCGGAACCGTTCTTTCCCTTAACTACGCTGCCGGACAGACCATAGAGACCGGTGCCGAGGTTGCTTCCATCCAGGTTGCCGGCAGGGGTTACACCATGTCCCTTACCGTGCCTTCCGAGAAGGCAGCTCTTGTTGCCATAGGCGACGAAGCCGAGATCAGCAACTCCTGGTGGTACGTTAACGTTCACGCAAGAGTTAAATCCATAAAGAACAACCCTCAGAACCCCGGCAAAGAAAAGATCATTCTTTTTGAGCTGGAAGGTGATGTTTCCGCGGGACAGAGTCTCTCCGTTACAGTGGGACAGCGTACCGCAACCTACGATACCATAGTTCCTTCAAGTGCCATCAGAAGCGATGACAACGGCAAGTTCGTTCTTCGTGTCAACACCAAGAGCACCCCTCTCGGAAACAGATTTATCGCAGAGCGCGTGGATGTTACCGTTCTTGCGGAGGATGAGACCAGGACCGCGGTCAGCGGCGAATTTACCGGTTGGGACTATATCATCACAACAGTTACCAAGCCCGTTGAAGACGGCCAGCAGGTTCGTCTTAAGGATTAAAGGAATATCCCATGGAATACTTAAGATCGGTATTCGGGAAAAAGCAGCTTAAACTTGCCATAGCCGGAGCCATATCCCTTCTTGTTGCTTTGATACTTACCTGTATCGGTAAGATCGTGGCGGGAGGGATGTCGGCTGAGAGAATGGCGGAGCGCTGGAGCAAGACCGGAGATTTTGCCCAGGTCAGCTGTTTCTTTTCCGAGTTTTCGGGCTTTACCGAAGACAGTGTCAAAGAACTGAATTATAAGACGGAGCAGAAATTCATCGAGGACTCCCTTGCTCCCAAGAATAAGGATGCGAGACTTTGGCTCAACGCTTATTCCGCAGGCGGAGAAGTTTATGCCGAAAGTCCCATTGCTTCGGGAATGTTCAAGGCAGTAGGCGTAGGCGGAGATTATTTTCTTTTCCATCCCTTAGAGATTATAAACGGATGCCTGTTTAACGGAGAATCCGGGATTGATGATACCATAGTCATCGACCGTGACGTGGCCTGGAACCTGTTCGGTTCCACCAATGTGGTGGGACAGATCGTGGAGATCGGGGGACAGCGCCATGTTGTCTGCGGCGTCATCGAGAGAGAATCCGGCAGGATCAACGATCTGGCGGGCAACGACAAGCCTACCATCTACATGTCCTACAATTCTCTAAGCAATTACGGTACGGCATCTTATATAAACATGTACGAAGCAATGATGCCAAACCCCATTTCAGGTTATGCAAAGTCGGCGGTTGAAAAGAACCTGCCCGTCAGCGCAGATACCTGCGAAATAATAGAAAACACAGGGCGTTTCCACTGGACCAAGCTTTTAAAGAACGTGAAAAACTTCGGTACCCGCGGAATGAACGGCAAGGCGATCGTTTACCCTTACTGGGAGAATGTCGCAAGAGGAGTGGAGGATTATCTTACTCCCGTGGCGGTCATGGCCCTTTTGTTTTATCTTTTCCCCATTGTGCTGCTGATCCTGCTTCTTTTCCGCATGTGGAAGAAACGGACCATACACAGAAGCGACGTGAAGAGATTTATAGAGGACAGATTCGAGGAATACAAAGAAAAGCGACGTAAAGTCAAGAAAGGTGAGATTTATGAGTAAGTTTAAGAGAATTGTCGCAGGCGTGCTTGTGGCAGCCATGTCGGTTTCATTACTGGCAGGGTGTGGCAGAAAGGGTAACGCAGCCCATGCAAAGATCGATAAAAACACAGTGTACAGAGAGGAAGAAATCCCTGTTTCGATTCCTCAGGATTATAATGTAAGCAATGTTGTTTTTGCAGGTGACAAAGCCTTCATATCAGGCAATTTGTATGACAACACAACCTACGAGCAGA
>JAEEGT010000019.1 GCA_016280465.1 Lachnospiraceae bacterium
TAACCACCACTTCCGATATAGTTTTCTTTGCATCCGACGGCGACGTGGTTTCCGACGAAGAACTGAGTCTCAATGTGGACAGCATAACCGTAAGCGCCGAAATCCTTGCGACAAAGAAAGTCTCCATCGACTATTCTTCCATGGGTTCCCCTGCGGAAGGCTACAGTCTCACGGGTGAGGTAGTCTGTGAACCGGAGACCGTTGTAATTGCGGGTTCTACAGCGGATATTGCCGGTATCAATCGCATTACCATCCCCGCTGAGGCATTGAATGTTACGGGACAGACCTCCAATCTTGTTTCGGTCCTTAACTTAAGCGATTATCTGCCCGACGGTATCAGACTGGGTGATACAAATAACAGCGGCAAGGTATCCATCACGGTTTATATCGAGCCCCTTGTTACCGAAACCTACGGCATTTATATCCGCAACGTTGAGATCCTCAATGTACCCGACGGTTTCTATGCGGAGTGGGATGAAACCAACGACAATCTTGAACTTTCACTGAAGGGACTGAATCAGAATCTTGAAAAGCTGTCACTTTCGACGCTGAATTACAGGGTTGACTTCCTTCAGTATGCTTCCGCCAGCGGAACATCACGTTTTTCCGCAGGCGTATACAAGTGCGACCTTATCATCGATCTGCCTAACGGCATTGAGATGACACAGCCTGTTAAACTCAGGGTTAGACTTATTGAGAACGGAGGAGAGGGGTGAGTAAGGACTTGCCCTCAAAGAGAGTATGAGCAGAATGTTTGGTACAGATGGTGTAAGAGGTGTAGCCAACGAGGAACTTACACCGGATCTTGCCATGAAACTGGGACAGGCCGGTGCCTGTGTCCTTTCCAAGGAAAATCAGCATAAGCCCACCATCATGGTAGGGTGCGATACCAGAATATCAGGAGATATGCTGGCCAATGCCCTTATGGCAGGTGCCTGCTCCGTTGGAGCGAACTGTGTTTTTGTAGGTGTGCTTCCCACACCCGCCATCGCATATCTTACCAAGAAATACAAAGTGGATGCCGGTGTTGTTATCTCCGCATCCCATAACCCCGTTGAATTCAACGGCATCAAGTTCTTCGACGGCAACGGATTCAAGCTTCCCGATGCCCTTGAAGATGAAATCGAGGAACTTATAAAGAACGGCATGCAGGGTGTGAAGTTCCCCATCGGTGCCGGCGTCGGCAAGGTAAAGTACCGTACCGATGCAAGAGAGGAATATATCAACCATTCCATTAAGGCCATCAACTCCGACCTTACGGGACTTCGCATCGTAGTGGATACAGCGGAGGGTGCTGCATACTATACTTCCGTTGAAGCTCTTAAAGAAATGGGTGCCACCGTTATTCCCATCCACAATGTTCCCGATGGAACCAATATCAACGCAAACTGCGGCTCCACACACCTTGAGGAACTTATGGCAAGAGTGGTCTATGAAAAAGCAAACGTGGGTCTTGCTTTTGACGGTGATGCCGACAGACTCCTTGCGGTAGATGAAAACGGTAAGGAAGTCAACGGTGACCAGATCATGGGTATCATCGGAAACTATATGAAACAGAAGGGAACCCTTAAGAAGGACACCATCGTTGCCACCGTAATGAGTAACCTCGGTTTCTTCCAGATGGGTGATAAAAAGCACATTCACATCGAGCAGACCAAGGTAGGCGACAGATACGTGCTCGAGCGCATGAAGGAGATCGGAGCCAACCTTGGAGGCGAGCAGTCCGGACACATCATCTTCCTTGATGACAACACCACCGGTGACGGACTTTTGAGCGCCCTTCACCTTCTTGAGGTAATGGTGGAAACAGGAAAACCTCTGTCGGAGCTTGCATCCGTAGTAAAGATCCTTCCTCAGGCTCTGGTAGGCGCTAAGGTTCCAAATCACAAGAAAGAATCTTACATGGAGTACCCCGAGATCGCCGATGCCATCAGTGCTCTTACCGCTAAATTCGCCGGCAACGGACGCGTGCTCATCCGTCCCAGCGGAACGGAGCCTCTCGTTCGTGTAATGATCGAAGGTACGGACAAAGAACTCATCGAAGCCGAAGCAAGGAAGCTTGCGGACCTTATTCAGGATGTAATGCTGTAATGAATCTTGAGATGCTTATTTCCGCAGTGGATGCGGACCCGGAAAATCTCATAAAGACCATGAACGTAAACTGCCCTGCCGTGCTGGTTAACCAGTGCGGCAGAGTTTCTAATGTTGTGCAAAATCATCCTTTCGGCGACGTCAGGGTATTTAACAGTGATGAGCGCGGAGTAGGCAAGAGCAGGAACAAAGCTCTTTACGAAGCAGTGGGTGATATCGTTCTTTTTTGCGATGAAGATATTGTATACTGCAACGGCTATGAAAAGAAGATCCTTAAAGAATTCGAGAAGCATCCCGATGCCGACGGTATCTTTTTTAACGTGAAGGTCTGCGCCGAGCGAAGAACCTATTGGAATTCGGATTTTGCCAGAGTGCGAATTTATAACAGCGGAAGATACCCTGCCTACAGTCTGGCGGTGAAAAGACAGTCGGTGGAAGGAGCAGGGATCCGGTTTTCCGAGCTCTTCGGAGGGGGTTCAAAATATTCCTGCGGCGAGGACAGCCTGTTTATCAGGGATTGCCTCAGAAAGAAACTGGACCTTTATCGGACCACCACCGTGATAGGCGAGGAGATACCCAGACCCTCCACCTGGTTTAAGGGCTATGATGATAAATATTTCTTTGACAGAGGAGTCCTGTATCACTTTCTGTACGGAATACTTGCTTTCCCCATGGGAGTCAGGTATGTACTGGCCAAAAGAAAGATAATGTGCCGCGAAGTTCCCTGGACCCGGGCTTTAAAACTGATCCGTGAGGGAATCCGTGAGGGTAAGACCGTAAAAGCATAACAAAAACAGCGCAGAACCGTTATCGGAACTGCGCTGTATTTTTGTTTGTCCTGTGGTATCTTTTCTAGCCGAAAAGCCTGTTTACTGCGGAGAAGATGGCTCTTACGGAGGCTCTTGTGATGTTGGAGCTTACGCCAACACCGTAGGTCACGTCACCGGTATCCACGTTAAGAAGGTGGATATAAGCGGCAGCCTTGGAATTGGAACCTGCCTGCAGGGCGTGCTCTTCGTAGTCAAGGATCTTGATATTGATACCGAGCGTCTGGATGAGACCTCGTTTAACAGCATCGATAGGTCCGTTACCTTCTGCCTTGAAGGATTTTTCAACGCCGTGATCGGTGAAGAGTACTTCAACCGCGGTATCGAAGTCTTCGCGGCGCTCTCCTTCGAAGTCCTGAACATGGATCCTGTTGAAGTGGTAGGGTTCTTTCTTCTCAAGATACTCTGCGGTAAAAGCATCCATGATCTGCTCCGGTGAAACTTCACCCTGCTTTTCGGAGATGGCCTGAATGACATTGGAAAACTCCTTGTGCATACCCTTGGGAAGCTTGAAGCCGAAGTAGGTATCCATGATAAAAGCAACACCGCCCTTGCCGGACTGGGAATTGATACGGACGATGGGTTCGTACTCTCTTCCGATGTCGGCGGGATCGATGGGCAGGTAAGGAACCTCCCAGTATTCGCTCTTTCTTTCTTTCATGGCTTGTACGCCCTTGTTTATGGCATCCTGGTGAGAGCCGGAAAAAGCAGTGAATACCAGCTTGCCCGCATAAGGGTGTCTGGGATGTACGGGCATCTTTACAAGGCGCTCGTAAATCTCGATGATCTCATTGACATGGGAAATATCAAGTTCGGGATCTATGCCCTGGGAGAACATGTTGTAGGCCACCGTCAGGATGTCCACGTTACCCGTTCTTTCTCCGTTACCGAAGAGGGTTCCCTCCACTCTGTCGGCACCTGCCAGGAGTGCAAGCTCCGTTGCGGCCACGCCGGTTCCTCTGTCATTGTGGGGATGGATGCTTAAGATAATGGAATCTCTGTCTTTAAAGTGCTTGCTTTCCCATTCGATCACATCGGCATAAACATTGGGGGTGGTCATCTCCACGGTGGAAGGAAGGTTGATGATGACCTTGTTTTCCTTGGAGGCTCCCCATTCTTTGAGCACTGCTTCACAGACTTCCAGCGCATACTCGGGCTCCGTGCCGGTGAAGGACTCGGGAGAGTATTCGAGGATGATCTGTCCGTCGAATTTGGCCGCCCGTTCTTTTACCATGCGGGTACCGTCTATTGCGATCTGTTTGATCTCTTCCTTGTTTTTGTGGAAAACCACGTCTCGCTGGAGCACCGATGTGGAATTGTATATGTGTACAATGGCTTTCTTACAGCCCTTTATGGACTCAAAGGTGCGGTCGATAAGCTCTTCGCGGCACTGGGTCAGCACCTGGACACATACATCGTCTGGAATGAGTTTTCTGTCTATAAGCTCACGAAGAAAATCATACTCTATCTGGCTGGCTGCGGGAAATCCCACCTCGATCTCCTTGAAGCCCATCTTGACCATATAGTTAAAAAGCTCAACCTTCTCACTTACAACCATGGGATCGATGAGGGCCTGGTTACCGTCACGTAGGTCAACACTGCACCAGATGGGAGCGTGCTGGATCTCTTTGTTCACCCATTCCCGCTCCGGGTATTTGATAACCGGGTTTCTGCGATACCGTTTGTAGTTAAGCATAGCTGTCCTCCTTATAAGTTGAAGCATTGAACACTTCAACGTTTTAACATCTTAAAGCGTAAAGATATAAAAAAACCCTATCCCTCAGGGGAATAGGGTATGAATCTGAGGTTATTCACCGAGTCCGCTTTCGACAACCGAAACGAGCTTTTCCAAAGCCTCGTCCTCGTCCTCGCCGTCGCATACGAATTCAATCTCATCACCACACTTGACACAGGCACCCAATACGCTCAAAACACTCTTGGCATTGGCTGTGTTCTCCCGATAGGAAAAAGTAATAAGCGATTTAAATTGCATGGCTTCCTTGCATAGGATTCCGGCGGGTCTTAGGTGTAGACCGGTGGGATTTTTGATAACTACTTTCTGGCTGACCATCAGTAACTGCCTCCATAAAACTGTCGATTAGCACTCACCCATAATATACCATTCTTTTCAAAAGAGCACAAGAACATAATATGTTAAAAAATCCTAAAAAATACTTAAGGAGTTTCGTGTTTACACTTATTTGCCTTTAAACTATAATAATGTTCAGATTCCCATGAGAGGGCGGCTGCGGAAATGGTTTTCAATTCCATCGTTTTTTTGATCTTCTTCCCCATTGTTCTGGCGGTATACTATATAATCCCCAAGAAAATCAAACCTGTCTGGCTTTTGGCAGCCAGCTTTTTTTTCTATGCCTCCTGGAATCTGAAATACACTTCCCTTCTGGCAGTTTCCATACTCATCACCTATTTCGGCGGTCTGATCATCTCAAGAACCGGCGATCCGAAAATCAGGAAAGCATCCCTTATATCAACCATCGTAATTAACCTGGGTATCCTTGCCGTATTCAAATACCTTGATCTTATATTCCACAGTCTCGGCGTTGTAGTCTCCATGTTCGGAGGACAAGGCCCCGTGAATCCACTGGAACTTTTGCTGCCCGTAGGTATTTCTTTTTACACCTTCCAGGCCATCGGATATACCATCGATGTCTACAGGGGCACCGTGGAAGCGGAGAAAAACCTGATCCGATATGCACTGTTCGTGTCGTTCTTTCCCCAGTTGGTGGCAGGCCCCATCGAGCGGTCCGGAAACCTCCTTTCACAGATCCGCCGCATGGAAAAAGAAAAACTTACCTCTGCAGACAATCTGGTTCGGGGAGCCTACACCATGCTCTACGGTTTTATCCTCAAGATGATCATTGCGGACAGGGCTGCGGTTTACGTCAATCTTGCCTACGACAGTAAGTCCTGGGTCTATTTTACCGGTCTTGAGATCTTCTTTGGGGCAGTGCTGTTTTCTTTGCAGATATACTGCGATTTCGCAGGATACACCTATATTGCCATCGGTGCGGCGCGTACCATGGGGATTGAGATAAGAGATAATTTCCGGGCACCTTATCTGTCAAAGAGCATCAGGGAATTCTGGGACAGATGGCACATTTCTTTGACTTCCTGGTTCAGGGACTACCTGTATTTTCCTCTCGGGGGCAGCAGGAAGGGCAAGGTCCGCAAGTATGTGAACATACTCATAGTTTTCCTTATCAGCGGCCTCTGGCACGGTGCGGCGTATCATTTTGTGTTCTGGGGGCTCCTTCACGGCGCCTTCAGAGTTCTCGGTGAACTCACCGAGGGACTGAGGAGCAAGATCGCGGAGAAACTTAAGTATGACAGGAATACACTCGCACACAGGGCATTTCAGGTGGTACTGACCTTCTTTAACGTAACGGTGTTCTGGATGTTCTTCAGGGCCGAAAGCGTCAGCCAGGCACTGGTAATGCTCGGAAGGATGTTTTCCGGCTTCGGCCTGTGGCAGTTCACTGACGGAAGTCTTTTGAACAAAGGGCTGGACGGCCTTGAGATAAACGTTCTTGTGGTCTTTGTCGCACTCATGATAGCCGTGGATGTCTGCATTAAAAAGAAAAAGGACCTTATCGGGATTCTGATGAAGCAGAATATCTGGTTAAATTTCCTGCTTTTCCTTGCGGGGATACTGGCGGTTGTCATATACGGTGCATACGGCGGCAACTATAATGCATCGGATTTCATTTATTTTCAGTTTTAGGACGGAGTACCTGTGAAAAAAGTAAGATTTGCCCTGCTTTTCATAGCATTTAACTTAATACTGGTATTTCTGCTGACAAGGATCGATCATGTCTTTAAGAACAAGAGCGTTTCCGGCGCCCAGGAACTGTTTGCGAAATGGGATCCGGAACATGCCGACATTGTCTTTATCGGGAATTCCCATAATTTCTGCACCGTAAGCACCGATCTTCTGTACGATGAGTACGGTATCGAGAGTTTTATGCTTTCTACAAGTGCCCAGACCATTCCCATGTCTTACTACGCCGCCATGGAAGCCATAGAGTTAAAGCACCCGGACAAGATCGTGCTGGAGATCAGTTACGTTCCCCATGAGCACCTGATCATAGGCAGCGGCATGGATCATTGCTTTTTCGATGACATGCCAAGGTGCAAGGCAAGAAAACTTGCCCTCGAGGACCTTATCGATGAATCGGAGCGGATCTATTATATCCTGCCCTTAGGATATTATCACAGCCGCTGGAGAGAGCTTCACAAAGAGGACTACGAAGATACTGACTTAAGTTACCGCGGAACATTTACAAATACCCGTATGGAAGACAGCCTGGATAATATACCTGTGGCGCCCGAAGGTGAGGAGCTGCCCATCCCGGAGATAACCGAGGAATATCTGCTGAAGATATTCGATCTTTGCAAAGAGACCGGCACGGAACTGATCCTTTACGTGGCTCCCTTCGGAAGTAATGAGTCCAACAAATATTCCGAAGAAATACTGTTAAATGCCCAGAGAAACTTTAATTATGTCTGCCGGATAGCTAAAGAACAGGGCATCAGAGCCTACAATCTGTTTTATGAGCTTGATAATCTGGAACTTGTTTTCGGCACGGACTGGATGGACAGGCAGCATCTGAACCTTTTCGGTCAGGAGAAGGTCACTAGATACATGGCTGACAGAGGATATTTTTCAGACTGAGGGTCACTGAATTCTTATAGGGCAAGATTTGTTCTTTTGTGTTATAATGATATGGCACGGAGGGTCTCATATGGACAATTATCTGCTTTTGGACTCCGGAAACTACTCGGATGATATGCCCGTTATCGAAAGATTTTCGATGAGAGGCGTTATCTTTTTGGACGGAAAACTCCTGCTGGTGGAAACCGCCAACGGAGATCTCAAACTTCCGGGCGGTGGCATGGAAGGTTCGGAGACAGAGACTGAAACCCTGATACGTGAAGTCCTTGAGGAGACGGGCAGGCATGTACGCCCCGATTCCATCAGACTTTTTTACACCATAGAAGAGAAACGCCTTTCCTTTAAGGAACGGGCACTTTGGCACCAGATAAGCAAGATATTCTTTTGTGAAGTGGATGACCGGATCTCTGCTCCCAAGTATACACCCGGAGAGATCCGCAAGCAGATGCACGTTACCCTGATGCCCATAGACGATGCCATCGAACAGAGCAAGAGAATGGTATCAAACAGTCCCTGGAGCAACAGGGAATATCGTACACTTTTACTGATCAAGGAAGGAATAAAGCAGGAAATGGCGGATATGGAAGACCATAACAACGAGGTGCAGACCTGGAATGAGGTTACCCTCGTATATAATTCGGCCCTCAAAGAGATAAATACAAGACTGGAAATACTTAACGACGAACTTCAGAGTGTTCATCAGTACAACCCCATCGAACACATCAAGTCACGTCTCAAAACTCCCGAAAGTATAGTTAAAAAACTTAAGAAATACGGCAAGGAATCCACCATTGAGAACATGGTCCTTTACGTTAACGATATCGCGGGTATCAGAGTGATCTGTTCTTTTACCAACGATATTTACAAGATCGCAGAGATGCTCTCAAACCAGTCGGACATCAAGGTTATCGAGGTCAGGGACTACATCAAGAATCCCAAGCCCAGCGGATACAAGAGTTATCACATGCTGGTGACGATCCCCATATTTCTTTCCGACAAGATCGTTCATACCAAGGTTGAGATACAGATCAGGACCGTAGCAATGGATTTCTGGGCCAGCCTTGAGCACAAGATAAATTACAAATTCGAAGGCAATGTTCCCGAAGATATAAGGGATGAACTGGTAGCCTGCGCACAGATGGTATCGAAGCTTGACGACCGCATGCTTTTACTTAATCAGGAAGTGCAGAGTCTGGGCAGATTCGACCAATAAGAGGATCATTAAATGTTTGGAGGAAGAAAGATTATGGATGGTTTTATGGATAAGATAGCTCACAGATTCGGCACTGCCGGAGAGGTCATCAGAGCCAATTCCGAAGCCGAAGCAAGGACCCTCAGGGATTCCAAAGAGAGGATCCGCGCCCTTGAAGCCAGTGTGGAGGAGATGAAGAGATTGAGCCTTAAATGTGCCGAACTTAACGAACTTACCGAACAGCTCGCAAGAGGAGCCATTGAGCGCCTTGAGGAAAGTGACAAGGGCGGCGGCTTAAGCCCCGAGGAGTTTTCTAAGCTCACGGATGCCCTTAACGATATCAAGAGTGAGATGACCGAGGCTTTCAAGGCCCAGGAAGAGAACACTCACAAAGAAAATGTCCGCGTTTACAGAAATGTTCAGGCGGCCATCGTTGAAGAATTAAAGCAGCAGTCCGAAGCCATTGCCGCAGAGCATGTTCACATGGAAAGAAAGGTTCGCGGCATCAAGCCCGTAGCCATTATCGCCCTTGTGTTCAGCGGCATTTCCATGACGGGTATCATCGCTGTTTTACTTATGATGTTGAACATCATAACCTTCTGATACTATGGGTAAGGTTGATTTTAAACCGGGGAACATGCTGTATCCCCTGCCGGTGGTGATGGTCACGGTCTGTGACAAGAAGGGGCGCTCAAACATAATAACCCTTGCATGGGCGGGTACGATTAATTCCGATCCTCCAATGATCTCGATCTCGGTGCGTAAGGAACGTTTCTCCTACGATATGCTCATGGAGACCGGAGAGTTCTGTGTTAACCTGACCAATGCGGAGACTACCTTCGGAATGGATCTTTGCGGCGTCAAGAGCGGAAGAGACATCGATAAATGGAAGGCCACAGGCCTTACTCCCCTTCCCTGCTCTGTCATAAAGGCACCCATGATCGAGGAATGTCCCGTGTCCATTGAGTGCGTGGTCACCAAGAGCGAGGATCTGGGAAGCCACACGATCTTCTTTGGAAAGGTGGTGGCAGTTCACGCCGATGAGAAATATATGGATGAAAAGGGCGGATTTCACTTTGAACAGTCAGATCCCGTTACCTATTCCCACGGGAAATATTACACTCTCGGTAAAGAGATAGGTAAATTCGGGTATTCCGTCCGGAAAAAGAAATAACTAAAAACCGCGCTTTACAGAATCGTTACCGAAACGCCCACGGATCTCCCGGAGGGCGTTTTCCAGTTTAAGGTCACGCTCACTGTCCTTGAGTTTACGGGTGTCCGAAAGGGGATCGCCTGAAGCTTTCGGTCCGTCGGCTTCTTTCTCGCCGGACACGGGCAGATCGAATATGGACAGCTGTACCGGATCGTCGATCCCCACAAGCCTTGTGGCCCTGACCCCTAAGAGCCGGATGGGTTCTTTGTTCCAAAGAGCGTCAAACAGGGGCATGGCGGCCTCGTGAATGGAGCGGGGAGTCTCTATGGGAAAAGCAAGACCCGCCTGATGGGAACAGGATCTGAAATCGGCGTACTTTATTTCCACCGTGATCTGCATGGTCTTAAAGCCGGATTTGTGCAGACGGGCGGATACGGATTCGCAAAGAGACATGATGACTTCAGAGGCCTCCGTACGGTCGGTGATATCCCTGGCCACTGTGGTGGAGTTTCCTATACCCTTGGTCTCACGCTCTTCGGTCACTACTCCGGAATCGTCGATGCCGTTGGCAAACTCCCAAAGGGTCTTGCCGTGACTCTTAAGGTGGGAAGTCAGGATGGAAAGGTCTGTGTGGGCCAGGTCGCCGATGGTCTTTATATCAAGTTTGTTAAGGGTTGCGGCGGCGGATCTGCCGCAAAGGAACAGGTCTCTGACAGGAAGGGGCCAGAGTTTGTCTTTGATCTCATAAGAAAAGAGAGTGTGTGTCTTGTCCGGCTTTTCCAGGTCGGAGGCCATTTTGGCAAGGACCTTGCGATCGGATATTCCCACATTGACGGTAAATCCGAAGCGCTTAAAGACTTCGGAGCGAATGATCCCTGCCGCTTCGACGGGTGAATTATAAAGATGGGCTATGGGAGTAAAATCCATATAGCCTTCATCGATGCTGGCGGGTTCAATGTCGGGAGTAAGGGAATAAAGGTAATCGAAGAGTCTGTGACTCATGGATGAATAGAGCTTAAAATCGGATGGCAACACTAAAAGGTCCGGGCACTTGCGCCGGGCCGATACTATAGGCTCTGCGGTTTCTATTCCGTAGCGCTTTGCCGGTATTGATTTGGCCAGAACGATACCGTGACGCTGTTCGCTGTCACCGCCTATAATGGCGGGAACGGTGCGAAGATCCACGGTCTCGCCCCGATTAAGACGATCGACGGCGGTCCAGCTTAAAAAGGCTGAATTTACATCGATGTGGAAGAAAATTTTATCCATAAAACACCGAACAAATGTACTGACTTTATGATATCACAGACCACTCTACTTTACAATATCTTATTTTATTGTTACAATAATCATAAGTTTTTTTGTAACAACAGAGTTTATCCGGTTTGAATCCGTTTATATATAACATTGGGTAGTTTCGGTATGTTTTTGATATCACGTTTCCATAAAAAATGCAGAGTCGCATATTTGCGCGTCAGTTTGATTGCGATTGCCATCGCAGCTTTCTTTTTACCCCCTTTCGAGCCGGTTCGGAGTGTCGGGTACAATATTTTCACCCTTTTTGTAAATGATACTGAGATCGGCAGCGTGGACGATTCGGACCAGGCTGACAGGCTTCTTTCTGCGGCCAGACGCCGCGTTGTGGGCGAGGCCAACGATATCGTGCTCATCGGTGCGGAAAGCCGCCTTGAAGGTCACGAGGTCCTTCGCGGCAAGACAGACGATGAAGAAGAAATGATTGAGAAGATCGTTACCGTTTTTCAGGATTCGGTCCAGGAAACCATGAAGCGCTCCTACACCGTGAAGATCGACGGCTACATGGTCAATGTATCCAGCGCCGATGATGTCATCAAACTTTTGGAGGCCTCTATCCGCAAGTATGTGGACGATGATTCTTTTTCCGTTTCGCTGGCGTCAAATCCCGCCAGAGAGCTTCCTTCCTATGTTCCCGAAATAGTTCAGAACGATGTTTTCGAGGGCGAGGAAGAACACTACGCCTCGGATTATCTCGAGGAGAGCGGTTTTTTCGCCGCCTTCGACGAAGTAGTGAACAATGCGGAGCCTGCGGTAGAAGAAAATCTCGATGATTTCAAGGACGTTAACAGCATAGTCAATGTTTCTTTTGTCAACAATGTTGAAGTTATTTCCGCATATCTTCCGGGCAGTCAGGTTACTCCTCTCGATGCAGCCATCGATGATGTTACCAAGGACAAAGAACAGAAGACCATATACGAAGTTGTTTCGGGAGATACCCTTTCCGGCATAGCCAACAAGACAGGTATTTCCATCGATGAGATCATAGCTCTCAACGAGAACATCACCAGCGCCCGTTCCATCATAAGAGTGGGCGATGAGCTCACCATTACGGTTCCTCAGCCGGAACTTTCCGTCCGCTACGAGGAGATCAAGTATTCCGAGGGCTCCTACGAAGCCCCTGTGATCTACCAGTACAACGACAACTGGTACACCACCCAGACCAAGACCCTGCAGGATCCTTCCTCGGGCTATCGTAAGGCGGTAAAGAAAACCGTTTACGAGAACAATAACGTTATCTCCACCGAAGTTATCAAAGAAGAGATCGTGGTGGAGGCTATCCCCAAGATCGTTGAAAAGGGTACCAAGATCCCTCCCACCTATATCAAGCCTATTTCCGGCGGTCGTATCACCAGCCGTTTCGGATCCAGAACCGCAACCATTAAGGGTATGACTTCGTACCACGGTGCGGTAGACTGGGGTGTACCGATAGGAACCAGTGTTGTCGCATCCTGCGGCGGTACTGTTACTTATGCGGGATGGATGGCAAGTTACGGTAACGTAATCTTCATCAATCATCCCGACGGTCGTCAGACCAGATATGCACACTTGAGCCGTGTCCTTGTTTCCAGCGGTACCCACGTAGCACAGGGACAGAAGATAGCTCTTTCCGGTAATACCGGTGTATCCACGGGACCTCACCTGCACTTTGAGATGAGGATAAACGGCAAGGCAGTAGACCCGCTAAAATACATCTCATATTAGCAGGTTTTGACAAACGGTTCTTTTTGTGATATATCATGTTAGTAATTTGCGAGATTATCAAATTTCGTTGACAGGCAGGAAACAGTTATGGAACAGTACGCAGTCAGAGGCGGAGTCCATCTGGTAGGTGAAGTCGAGATCGGCGGCGCCAAGAATGCAGCTCTCGGTATTTTGGCGGGGGCTCTTATGGCCGACGATGTAGTCGAGATTGAAAATGTACCGGATCTTTCCGATACCAATGTTATGCTGGATGCGCTGAAGAGCCTCGGAGCGTATGTTGAAAAGATAGACAGACATACGGTCAGGATAAACGGTTCGACGGTCCATTCCGTTGCATTGGATAATGACAGCATAAAGAAAATACGCGGCTCCTATTATTTTGCGGGAGCGTTGCTCGGTAAATATCACAGCGCGGAAGTTGCTCTTCCCGGCGGCTGCAACATCGGTTCAAGACCGGTGGATCAGCACATCAAGGGATTCAGAGCTCTTGGTGCAACGGTTGAGATCGAGCGGGGCTGCATGGTTTGCGAAGCAAATCATCTTGACGGCAGCCATATATACCTTGATGTGGTCTCCGTGGGAGCCACCATCAATGTAATGCTGGCAGCGGTACTCGCCAGCGGACAGACCTATATAGAGAATGCGGCCAAGGAACCCCACGTGGTCGATGTGGCCAACTTCTTGAACAGCATGGGAGCATCCATAAAGGGTGCAGGTACGGACGTTATCCGTATCAAAGGAGTGAGTCACCTTCACGGTACCCGCTATTCCATAATCCCCGATCAGATCGAGGCCGGAACCTTTATGCTGGCAGCAGCCATAACCAAGGGAGATGTGCTCATCAAGAATGTGATCCCCAAGCATCTTGAGTCCATCACTTCCAAACTCAAAGAGATCGGATGCGATGTCAATGAAGAGGACGACACCATCAGAGTCATGGCATCCCGCCCCTTCAGACATACTCAGGTCAAGACCCTTCCTTATCCCGGATTTCCTACGGATATGCAGCCTCAGATCGTTGTGGCCCTCGGACTTGCAGAGGGTACCAGCATTGTGGTTGAGAGTATTTTTGAGAACCGTTTCCGTTATGTTGATGAACTGACCAGACTCGGTGCAAATATCAGAGTTGAAGGGAATACCGCCATCATCGAAGGTGTCCAGAAATACACCGGAGCCAATATCGCAGCCCCCGACCTTCGTGCCGGTGCCGCTTTGGTGGTAGCGGGTCTTGCTGCGGAAGGCGTTACCGTTGTGGATGATATTTTCTACGTGGAGCGCGGTTACGAGGATTTTGTGGAGAAGCTTCGGGGTCTCGGAGCCAATATACAAAAAATTGAGAGTGAGCGGGATTTGCAGAAGTTCCGTTTACAGGCAGTTTAAGACGACTGAGTGAGATACTAAAGGCAGAGCCTACGGGCCCTGCCTTTTTGATTGCGATATGAATTTGTTTACATTAGAAAAATAATTCTCTGACGGACCCTTCTGAACGCCTATATTTATATGATCGCCTCAATATACAGCCCGGGCTCTGCCGACAGATCGATGAATTCGTTGTTGCATTTGATGGTGGGTCTTGCGAGACTCGAACGGTTTACAAACACCACATCTCCGATGCGCCCGTCATTGAGCTTTACACGGTTGAGCATGTAGGTGTTGACGATATTCTCAAGGAAGGTCATGATGAAACGCGTATCGTACTTCTGGATTCCTTCGCTTTCGAAGATATCGATAACCTTGAAGGGACACATGGGACCGCGGTAAACCCTGGCGGAGGTCATGGCATCGTAAACATCCACGATGGCCACCATCTTGGCGTAGGTGTCGATCTTGTTGTCCTTGATACCGAAGGGATATCCGGTTCCGTCGCACCGTTCGTGGTGCATAAGGGCGGAATTCAGGATATGCTCGGGTGCGTTGTGCTTTTTAAGGGCATTGTAGCCTTCGAAGGTGTGCTTCTTGACTATGGTGTATTCGCTCTCGGTAAGTTTGCCGGGCTTTTTGATTATGTCCTCAGGAACCGCAACCTTGCCGATGTCATGAAGCAGGCCGCAGAGTGTGGCGAGCTTGGATTCATCCTCGGACATCTTGAGCCAGCGGGCAAAGACATTGCACATAAGAGCGACGTTGATGCTGTGAACATAGGTCAGATCGTCGTACTGGCGCATGTTGTGCAGCATATCGAATACGCTTATATAGCCGTTGGGTGAGGAGATGAGGTTAAGAGTGAAATCCAGCAGGTTATCAAGGCTGAGCTGCAGCTTGTTGACGGCGAGGTTGTCCAGCATGTTCTGGAATTTGGGAACCTCCTCATCGAAGCGCTTCTTGAACTCGAGAAATTCGGGACTGGCCTTGACACGCTCTGCGTAGGATTTATCCTCGTAAAAAGCAGGCTTGGACAGATAATCCTTGTCAAACTCATCCTCAACCTTGAGATTGATGATGGAGTAGAATTCCAGCTTGGTTATGGCCTTGTCTCCTAAGACAGTGCCCTTGGGAATAAGAAGCTGATTGGTATATGTGTAGACGTCCTCGGCGGTGACCATGCCGGGTTTGAGCTGAGTGGTGCTTAGTCTTTTCATATTGTTTGTTTATCCCTCCGGACTAAAACGCTTGCGCAGCGCCCATTCCCCCTGTTTAATTATATTCTTTATGTCAGAAAAGCGCAAGACACCTTGACTGTTTTGGATGTAAGTAGTATTATCGTGGTGACTCTTATTCAGAGTGGTGGAGGTACATAGGACCGATGAAGCCACGGCAACCCCCTTACGGAAGGTGCCTGCCTGAGCGAGCAGGGCAATAGTGCCCGATTCGAACAATAAGAGGATTGAAATAGTGTCAATATTTTAATCCGCTTATTATATGATCATAAGCGGATTTTTTTATTCCTGTTTTCAATCCTGCACAGAAAGGACAAAGAATGGAAAAAAGATTATTTACCTCAGAATCGGTAACAGAAGGACATCCCGACAAAGTCTGCGATGCCATCTCCGATGCAATCCTCGATGCCTGCATGGCAGAGGACCCCATGAGCCGCGTGGCTTGTGAAACAGCAGCCTGCACAGGCTTTGTGCTTGTGACCGGTGAGATCACCACCAATGCCTACGTTGACATCCAGTCTATCGTACGTAATACCGTCAAGGAGATCGGATACGACAAGTCCGAATACGGTTTTGACGGAAACACCTGCGCAGTACTTGTTGCAATAGACGAACAGTCTTCCGATATTGCCATGGGTGTTGATAAGGCTCTTGAAGCCAAGGCGGGAAGCCTTAAGGACGATCTGGATACCGGTGCCGGCGACCAGGGTATGATGTTCGGTTATGCTACCGACGAAACTCCCGAACTTATGCCTTATCCCATTTCACTTGCTCATAAGCTTTCTTTACAGCTTACCAAGGTAAGAAAAGACGGAACCCTCAAGTATTTAAGACCCGACGGAAAGACTCAGGTCTCCGTTGAATACGACGAAGCAGGCAAGCCTGTAAGACTCGAGGCAGTGGTATGCTCCACCCAGCACGATCCCGAGGTATCTCAGGAGCAGATCCATGAGGATATCAAGAAATATGTATTCGACCCCATCCTTCCCAAGGATATGGTTGACGAAAACACCAAGTTCTTTATAAATCCCACCGGACGTTTCGTTATCGGCGGACCTCACGGTGATGCCGGTCTTACCGGACGCAAGATCATTGTTGACACCTACGGCGGATATGCACGTCACGGCGGCGGTGCTTTCTCCGGCAAGGACTGCACCAAGGTAGACAGAAGCGCTGCTTATGCCGCAAGATACGTTGCAAAGAACATCGTTGCGGCAGGTCTTGCAAAGAAGTGTGAGATCCAGCTTTCTTATGCCATCGGTGTTGCACAGCCCACCTCCGTACAGGTTGACACCTTCGGAACCGGTAAGCTTTCGGATGCAGAGCTTACCAAGATCGTCAGAGAGAACTTCGATCTTCGCCCCGCAGGTATCATCAAGATGCTTGATCTTCGCAGACCCATCTACAAGCAGACTGCAGCCTACGGCCACTTCGGACGCACCGACATCGATGTGCCCTGGGAGAAGACCGACAAGGCTGAAACCCTTAAAAAGTACCTGTAATCCCATAAGCCCCGGCCCTGTGCCGGGGTTTTTCTTTTTTATTTTCGATTGCCCTTCGGTATGGTATAATCTATACGATCAGATATTGAGAGGACAGCCCCATACATGTCTTTTGTACATCTCCACGTCCACACGGAGTACAGCCTCCTGGACGGGTCCAACAAGATTAAAGAATATGTTAAGCGCGTCAAAGAACTGGGCATGGATTCCGCGGCCATCACGGACCACGGTGTCATGTACGGCTGCATCGATTTTTACAAGGCTGCCATGGAGGAGGGCATCAAGCCCATCCTGGGTTGTGAGGTTTATGTGGCGCCCGGTTCCAGATTTGACAAAGAAGCCAATGCAGGTGATGAACGTTATCATCACCTTGTTTTGCTTGCGGAAAACAACAAGGGCTATTCCAATCTTTGCAAGATAGTCAGCATCGGTTTTACGGAAGGCTATTATTATCGTCCCAGAGTGGACTTCGAGATCCTGGAAAAGTACAAAGAAGGGCTTATCGTTCTTTCTGCCTGCCTTGCGGGTGAACTTCCCAGACTGATCCGTAAGGGCGATATGGACGAAGCACGAAAGTGCGCAGAAAAGTACCGTGATTGCTTCGGAAGGGACAACTATTTCCTGGAGCTGCAGGATCATGGCTACCCTGAACAGAGGACCGTCAACTCGGGTCTTCTGACCCTTAGCAAGGAACTGGGCATAGATCTTGTCTGCACCAATGACGTGCATTATACCTACGCCGAGGATGCAAAGCCCCACGAACTCCTGCTTTGTCTTCAGACAGGCAAGACCATGAAGGATGAGAACCGTCTTAAGTACGAGGGCGGTCAGTTCTATGTTAAATCAGAGCAGGAGATGCGAGCTCTTTTCCCGTATGCTCTCGAGGCACTGGACAATACCCAGAAGATCGCGGACCGGTGCCATGTGGATATAGACAAGACCAGGAAGCTGCCTCATTACGATACTCCTGCGGGTTACACATCCTTTGAGTATCTTAAAAAGCTTTGTGAGGACGGTCTTAAGGAGCGGTACGGCGATAATGCCGATAAACACAGAGAGCGCCTGGACTATGAGCTTAGTGTCATAAACAACATGGGCTTTGTGGACTATTTCCTTATAGTCTGGGACTTTATCAACTATGCAAAGCAGAATAAGATAATGGTGGGTCCCGGGCGAGGATCCGCCGCCGGAAGCATAGTTGCCTACTGCCTTAAGATCACCAATATAGATCCCATTCGTTTTAACCTTCTTTTTGAGCGATTCCTTAACCCGGAGCGTGTATCCATGCCCGATATCGATATTGACTTCTGCTTCGAACGAAGACAGGAAGTCATCGATTACGTGCGCCGTAAGTATGGCACCGAGAAGGTGGTCCAGATAGTGACCTTCGGTACTCTCGCCGCTAAGGGAGTTATCCGCGATGTGGCCAGAGTTCTGGATATGCCATACCAGCGGGCGGACCAGATCGCAAAGATGGTCCCCAACGAACTGAACATCACTTTGGACAAAGCACTTGCCATGAATCCCGAGTTTAAGAATCTCTACGATTCCGATGCTGAAGTCCATTACCTTATAGACATGTGCAAGCGCCTTGAGGGCCTGCCCAGACATACTTCCATGCATGCGGCGGGTGTGCTCATCTGTCCCGAGGCTGCCGATGAATATGTTCCCCTGCAGCGAGGGGCGGACGGTTCCATCACCACCCAGTATGTCATGACCACTTTGGAGGAGCTGGGTCTGCTCAAGATGGACTTCCTGGGACTGAGAACCCTTACGGTCATCAGGGACGCCCTTATCCTTGCCGAGAGATCCACAGGGAAGCACATAGATATCGACAATATCGACTACAACGACCCCGAGGTCCTGGCCCTTATGGGCTCCGGACGTACCGAGGGTGTGTTCCAGCTTGAAAGTTCCGGAATGAAAAGCTTCATGAAGGAGCTTAAGCCCCAAAGCCTTGAAGATGTGACAGCGGGTATTTCTTTGTACCGCCCGGGTCCCATGGATTTTATACCCCAGTATATAGAGGGCAAGGAAAATCCTGAGAAAGTAACCTATCTGACTCCTGAACTCAAACCTATTCTGGAAGCCACCTACGGCTGTATCGTGTACCAGGAGCAGGTCATGCAGATCGTTCGAGACCTCGGCGGCTACACTCTTGGCCGAAGCGATCTGGTACGAAGAGCCATGAGTAAAAAGAAAGCTCACGTCATGGAGGTGGAACGTAACAACTTCGTGTACGGCAATGCCGAGGAAGGAGTTCCCGGCTGCGTGGCCAGAGGCATCAGCGAACAGGCTGCATCGGAAATATACGGCAGGATGCTGACCTTTGCCCAGTATGCTTTCAACAAGTCCCATGCTGCCTGCTATGCCGTGGTTTCATACCAGACAGCCTTTTTAAAGAAATATTACCCCGTTGAATTCATGGCGGCGCTCATGACCAGTGTCATCGACAATGCCGGCAAGGTTTCGGAATACATAAACGTATGCCGCAACATGGGGATAGAGATACTACCCCCGGATGTCAACCGCGGCGAGGCTTCTTTTACCGTTACCAACAATAAGATCTGCTACGCCCTTACCGCCATCAAGAGTGTGGGCCGTACGGTAATAGACGGTCTGGTCAAAGAAAGAGAGCTTAACGGTCCTTACAAGAGCCTTACGGATCTTGCAAGCCGCATGTCGGGCTACGATCTTAACAAGCGTGCCATGGAGAATTTTATCAAGGCGGGAGCCCTGGATTCTCTGGGCGGCACCAGAAAACAGTACATGAGCGTCTATGTGCGCATCATGGACAATATCGCTTCAGGCAGGAAACAGGCCGAGGGGCAGATCACTCTCTTTGATTTTGTGGACGATGCCGGCAAGCAGGAGTTTACTGAAAGCCTGCCCCCTGTCGGTGAATATGCCAAAGAGACAATGCTCAATTTTGAGAAAGAAGTTCTGGGCATTTATGTTTCCGGACATCCCCTGGAGGACTACAGAAGCTTACTCAAGGGCAATGTTACCGCCAACGCTTCGGATTTTATGCTTGACCCCGAAACGGATACGGTTAAAATAGAAGATGGCAGCAGAGCGGTCATCGGAGGCATGATAGCCGATAAGACCATCAAATACACCAAGACCAACCGCGCCATGGCCTTTATCACTCTCGAAGATCTTTACGGCACCGTGGAAGTGATAGTGTTCCCCAACGATTTCGAACGCTACGCAAGATACCTTAACCAGGATGCCAAGGTCTTTGTGGAAGGCAAAGTCAGCGTAGAGGAAGACAAGGACGGCAAGCTGATCCTTGAGAAGCTCACTCCCTTTGAAGATATTCCCAGAGAACTCTGGGTACGGTTTAAGGACCGTGTTTCTTTTGAAGCGGACAAGGCCAGACTTGAAAGCATGATCAAGACCGAGCCCGGAAGGGACCGGGTGATCGTATATCTCAATGCGGAGAAACAGTATCTTCCCCTGGCGGGAGCCTTTGTGGATGCGCAGACTCCCTTGCTGGATTCGTTAAAAGAGGCGTTTGGCGCCGAAAATATACATCTGACTCAAACAACACTTGTTTCAAAGTCCGGAGGTAAATATGGCAGGAAAAATTAAAACCATAGGTGTGCTTACCAGCGGGGGCGATGCTCCCGGAATGAACGCTGCTATCCGTGCGGTGGTGCGTAAAACACTGAATAACGGCATAGCGGTAAAGGGTATCAAAAAGGGTTATATGGGGCTTTTGAACGAGGAGATCGAGGACATGGATGCCCACAGCGTATCCGACACGATCCAGAGGGGCGGAACTATCCTCGGTACCGCCAGATGTCCCGAATTCAAAGAGGAAGCCGTTCAGGCCGAGGCTGCAAAGATCTGTAAAAAGCACGGAATCGACGGCCTTGTTGTCATTGGCGGAGACGGTTCTTATCGCGGAGCCCAGGCCATTGCCAGACATGGTATCAACACCATCGGTATCCCCGGAACCATCGACCTTGATATCGGATGTACAGACTATACCATCGGATTTGACACTGCCGTCAATACAGCCATGCAGGCCATCGATAAGGTCAGAGATACTTCTTCCTCCCATGAGCGCTGCTCCATAATCGAAGTTATGGGCAGAAATGCGGGTTACATCGCGCTCTGGTGCGGTATCGCCAACGGTGCGGAGGACATTCTTCTTCCCGAAAAATACGATTTCAACGAGCAGGTGCTGGTCAACAACATAATTGCCAACAGAAAGATCGGTAAGACCCACCACCTGATCATCAACGCCGAAGGTATCGGTCATTCCACTTCCATGGCAAGGCGTATCGAGGCAGCTACCGGAATAGAGACAAGAGCCACTATCTTAGGATACATGCAGCGAGGCGGAAGCCCCACCTGTAAGGACAGATACTATGCTTCCATAATGGGTGCCTATGCTGCTGATATCCTGATGGAAGGCAAGTCCAACCGTTGCGTATGCTACCGTGACGGCAAGTTTGTGGACCTGGACATCGATGAAGCACTGGCTATGGAGAAGACCATCGATCCCTACCAGTTCGAGGTAAGCAGACTGCTTTCAAGAAACGAAAACACCGATAAGAAATGATCACATCCGGCGACAATAAACATATCAAAAACGTCATTCAGTTACTGGCAAAGAGCAAAGTGCGCAAAGAGCAGGATTCCTTCGTTATCGAGGGAATCAAGCTTTTTGAAGAGGCTCCTTTGGACCTTATCAAAGAGGTCTATGTCAGCGAGAACTGTGACTACAGATCCCCAAAACTTGACAAAGTACCCCATGAAATGGTAAAAGAAGAGGTGTTCCGCAAAATGACCGACACTTTATCACCTCAGGGGATTCTTTGCGTTGTATCAAAGAAGCACTGGACCTTATCCGGTATCCTTGAGAGTGGCAAAGAACGGGATCCGATCTTTCTTGTTCTTGAGACGGTCCAGGACCCGGGGAACTTAGGTACCATAGTGCGTACCGCAGAGGGAGCCGGAGTATCGGGCATTATCATGAACAATGACACGGTTGACATTTTCAATCCCAAGACCGTGCGATCCACAATGGGTTCAGTCTTTCGTGTTCCCTTTGTGTATGAGGATGATCTGAAAAGATCCGTTGAAGCCCTTAAGAGAGCGGGAGTGACCTGCTTCGCGGCACACTTAAAGGGCCAAAGATCCTGCTACGAGACGGATTTTAAAAGACCCGCCGCCTTTTTTATAGGCAATGAGGGTAACGGTTTGAGCGATGAGCTTTCCGCCATGGCGGATGAACTCATTAAGATCCCCATGGGGGGCCGGCTTGAATCTCTTAACGCTGCGGTCAGCGCGGCTCTGCTTAGTTATGAAGCAAGGCGACAGAGACTTTCGGGTTAGTGTCTTGCACCAACGAAAGAAACAGGTTTGCAATGTTACAGGGAAAAGTGATGCATAAAACACTTTTGGCCGGTGCGATCTTTCTTTTTACCGGTCTTTTCTTTTCCAAAAGTGCCTATGCAGACACCGCCGGTGAAGTTCTCCGCGATGAGAGCGTGGGAGCATCGGTGGTTTTGAATCCAATTGCATACAATGAAGCCTCAACCGACAAACTGGGCATCAGGCTGGAGACTCCCGATGAGTTGAACTCCAGCACTCTTGTTATGGCCAATGTTAAGTCCGTTCTCAATGTCCGTGCGGGACAGGGCACGGATACTAAGGTTGTGGGCAAACTGTACAAGGACTGCGGCGGTACGGTGCTTGAGAGAGGCGAGGAATGGAGCCTTATCGAGTCCGGTGACCTTGTGGGCTGGTGCAGTAACGAATACCTTCTCTTCGATGAAGAGGCAGTCCTTCTTGCCAAGGATGTGGGCATCACCAATGCCATCGTCAATACCGGCTGTGTGGCGGTAAGGAGCGATGCCGACGATTCTTCGGAACTCCTTGGGTATGCTACTGAAAACACTCTCATGGAGGTTGTTTTCGAGACCGAAGACGGCTGGGTATGTGTGGCTTACGAGGATCTTGACGGTTATATCAGGGCCGAGTATGTGGACCTTGAGTTCAGGATCGACCATGGCGAGACCATGGAAGCCATTGCAGAGCGTAAGAAACAGGAAAAGAAAAACAGGCTGAAGCGGCAGAACGAAGCCATTGCGGCCGATGAAGATACACTGAGGCTCCTTGCTTCACTTATTTACTGTGAGGCCAGAGGAGAGCCCTACGAGGGTATGCTGGCAGTTGGTGCGGTAGTCATGAACCGCGTCAGAAGCCCTGCTTATCCCGACACCGTTTACGACGTTATATTTGCTTCGGGGCAGTTCTCACCTGCCATGTCCGGTTCCCTGCAGAGAGCTTATGTGTTTGGCGGCAATGCCATCTGTACACAGGCGGCTCAGGCAGCTTTGGACGGCTACACCAATGTGGGTGAGATGACTCACTTCCGCCGTAAGGGCAGCAAGGAAGGCTATATAATCGGTAATCATGTATTCTACTAAAAGGCGAAAAGGTTGACTTTTCGCCTTTTCCTTGACACGTTTGCTTTTTAAGACTATAATACACAAGTTGACAGACGGTACATGGGTCGGGTCAATATTAGGGGTGTACGGAAGGAAAAGAAAATGGAATCTAAGAAGAACATTCTGACTTACGAGGGTCTTACCCGTTACGAGGACGAACTTCAGGACCTGAAGGTTCGCAGACGTAAAGAGGTTGCCCAGAAAATAAAGGAAGCAAGAGAACTTGGCGATCTTTCCGAGAATGCCGAGTACGATGCAGCCAAAGACGAGCAGAGAGACATCGAAGCCCGTATCGAGGAACTTGAAAAGATCCTTAAGAACGCCGAAGTTGTTGTTGAGGACGAAGTTGATTCCAACAAGATCAATGTTGGATGCAAGGTCAAACTTCTTGATGTTGAATTCAATGAAGAGATCGAATATAAGATCGTAGGCTCCAGCGAAGCGGATTCACTGGCAGGAAAGATCTCCAACGAGTCTCCCGTGGGCAAGGCTCTTATCGGAGCCAAAAAGGGAAGCACCGTTAAGGTTGAGACCGATCTTGGAGTTATCAAGTACAAGGTACTTGCCATCGAAGGTTCCAACAAGTAGATCCGATCTTTATGCGGGAGGGCTTTGGCCCTCCCAATGTTGTATATATGAAGGTCCGAACTTAGGACAAAGAATGTGCCGGACCATGTGAACAAAGGAGAATCAAATGGCTAACGAGAACGTAAATCAGGCTCCCGAGCAGGATATCAACCAGCTTCTTAAGATCAGACGCGAGAAACTTGCAGCCCTTCAGGAAGCGGGCAGGGATCCTTTTAAAATCACAAAGTACAACCAGACTCACCATACCGATGAAGTTAAGGCTATGTACGAGGCTCATGAAAAAGAACTGCTGGGAGATCGCAAAACTCCTTCTACGGAAGGCCTTGACGAAGCGGCAGCCCGTGAAGTCATCAACAACGATTACAATGAGAGAAGAGCCATAATGGATGCTGCTCCCATCAACGTATCCATTGCGGGACGTATGATGTTCAAGCGCGTTATGGGTAAAGCTTCTTTTTGCAATATCCAGGACTTAAAGGGAACCATTCAGGTTTATGTTGCCAAGGATATCATCGGCGAAGAACCCTACGCCGATTTCAAGAAATCCGATATCGGAGATATTTACGGTATCACGGGTTTTGCTTTCAGGACCAAGACCGGCGAGGTTTCCATCCATGCGGATTCTCTTACCCTTCTTTCCAAGAGCCTGCAGATCCTTCCCGAAAAATTCCACGGTCTTACCGACACCGACACCAGATATCGTCAGCGTTACGTTGACCTTATCATGAATGCTGATTCCAAGGACACCTTTATCAAGCGTTCCAAGATGATCAGTGCCATCCGCCGTTACCTTGACACCAAGGGCTTCATGGAAGTAGAGACTCCCATGCTTGTTTCCAATGCGGGCGGTGCGGCTGCAAGACCTTTCGAAACCCACTTCAATGCATTGGACGAAGACCTGAGACTTCGTATTTCCCTTGAGCTTTACTTAAAGAGACTTATCGTAGGCGGACTTGAGAGAGTTTACGAGATCGGCCGTGTTTTCCGTAACGAGGGCCTTGATACCCGTCACAATCCCGAGTTCACCCTTATGGAGCTCTACCAGGCATACACCGATTATCACGGTATGATGGACCTTACCGAGGATATGTTCAGGACCGTTGCCAAGGAAGTGCTTGGCACCACCAAATTCATGTACGGTGATGTGGAACTTGATTTCGGCAAGCCCTTCGAGCGTATCACCATGCTGGATGCCGTAAAGAAATATGCCGGTGTTGACTTCGATGAAATCAAGACCGACGACGAGGCTAAAGCCATTGCCAAAGAAAAGCATGTTGAATTCGAAGCTCACCACAAGAAGGGCGATATCCTCAATCTCTTCTTTGAAGAGTTCTGCGAAGAGAAGATGGTTCAGCCTACATTTGTTATGGACCATCCCGTTGAGATCTCTCCCCTTACCAAGCGTAAGCCCGATAAGCCCGACTATGTTGAGCGTTTTGAA
>JAEEGT010000181.1 GCA_016280465.1 Lachnospiraceae bacterium
GCGGGAGCAATGCCCTTGTGGCTTGTAAATATATTGTCGGAATTAAAGATCTATCCGGTTTCTTTTTCCAAATACGGAACCGCCTGCAAACTGTACATGGATTACGGAAAAGCATCGGTTGAGTATTCGATACCGGCAGCAGCCATGAATAGACCTTCCAGTGAATACATACCGAACATAAACCTAAGCATCAGAAAATACGCATAATTGTCATCCTTAGCCGGCACAAAGTGCGAGTCGAAGGATCTTACAAAGAAAAGGAGAAAAAATATGTTAGACAGTATCTTAACGGAAGCGGGTTCATCCGCCATTACATTAACGACCACGGGCATGCTGGCATGTTCCCTTGCATCGGTATTATTGGGACTGGCCATAGCGGTATGCTATATGGTCTGCAGCAGCAAATACACAAAGAATTTCGTGATAACTCTTGCAATACTTCCAATACTGGTACAGGCGGTGATCATGCTTGTAAACGGTAATCTGGGAGTGGGAGTTGCAATCCTGGGAGCTTTCAGTCTGGTACGGTTCAGATCCATAGCGGGGACCAGCAGGGAGATCGGTGCGGTGTTCTTTTCAATGGCCGTCGGTCTTGCCACGGGAATGGGTTATATCGGCTACGGCGTGGTGATAACCGCCATCGTGGCAGTTTTGATGATCGTGCTTTCGAAAACCTCATTTGGGGAAAAGAAGGAGGTCGGCAAGCAGCTTAAGGTCACCATCCCCGAAAACCTGAATTATGCCGGAATGTTTGACGATATCTTTGAAAAGTATACAAGCGAGGCAAAACTTGAAAAGGTCAAGACCACCAATCTTGGCAGTATGTTTGAACTTACTTATCTCATCGGACTTAAGGATGAGAATTCGGAAAAAGAAATGATCGATGAGATCAGAACAAGAAACGGAAATCTTACCATTACCTGCGGGCAGATAGCAAAACCCGTTGAGGAACTTTAAGATAATTGGCACACTGTCATCCTGAGCGAGGCGCATCATGCCGGGGCGAAGGATCTTAACAGGAGGTAAAACTATGAGACGTAAAAATACAAGGGTATTAACAATTATGGCGGCAGCAGTACTTGCTTTTTCTTTGACAGCCTGCACGGACATAGCATCCACCGAACAACAGGTCAAGGATTTTCTCGCCGGTGTGACGGAATCGGAATCGTCTGTATCGGGGGAGGGATCTGCAGATTCATCGGCAGCGGGTACTTCCTATTCGGTGGTGGCGGCATCAAGCGTTGAATACAAGGACAGCGATTATTACGAAGACTACACGACCAAGGATTATACGACTATAGTGCTTTCTAAAAACAGCGCTTCCGTGACAGGCAAAAATGCCTCCAAGGTCAATGTTTCGGAAGGAACGGTCACCATAACCGGCAAGGGATATTATGTCCTTGAAGGTAATTACGAGGGCACGGTCCTGATCGATGCTCCCGAAGACGAAAAGGTACATCTGGTGCTTAACGGCGTTACCATAAAGGGACAGAACGGTCCCGCGATCTACGAAAAGTGTTCGGATAAGCTTATCGTCATGCTGGTTTCGGGAACCGTCAACAATCTGAGCGATGCAGCTTCTTATGCTGATACTTCAGAGGATGCGGCGGATGCCTGTCTCTATGCCACCGACGACCTTACCATCAACGGTGAAGGCACTCTTAATGTGACCGGTAACTACATGGCAGGTATCAAGACCAAGGACGATCTTAAGATCATGAGCGGAACCGTAAACGTTACGGCCGCGGACGATGCCGTAAAGGGACATGATTCCCTTTCCGTAGCAGGCGGTGTAATAACCGTAAGTGCGGGAGACGACGGACTTCACTCCGACGGAAATGTGGTGATCGATAACGGTACCGTCAACGTGATAAAGAGTGTTGAAGCGGTGGAAGGACTCACCATTACCGTTAACGGCGGATCTGTCAATGCTATAGCAAGTGATGACGGCTTCAATGCCACTGCCGGCTCGAGTTCCCAATTCGGTGGCAATTTCGGCGGATTTCGCGGAAACATGACCGAAAACAATTCGGGCACTTCCAATACTTCGGAATCAAAACAGGAATCCGAAACGGAAGCGACCGTAACTCCTACCATTTTCATCAACGGAGGCGAGATCTTCGTTAATTCAAACGGTGACGGCCTGGATTCAAACGGTAATATCGAGATGAACGGAGGCTTCGTATACGTAAGCGGCGCTACCAATGACGGAAACAACTCTACAGACTATGACGGTACCTTTATCATGAACGGCGGAAATCTCGTAGCTTCCGGTATGTCCGGAATGTATCAGTCCATCTCCGCGGGCTCTGCCTGCAGCGTCATCGATCACGTCGCTTCCTCAACAATAGAAGCGGGGACGGAAGTTACTTTAAAGGATGGTGACACGGTCATCTATTCCTTCGCTGTGGCAAAGAAAGCAAGCGCCTTGTTACTCACAGGTGACAAGCTTGAAAACGGTAAGGAATATACCCTTACCATAGGCAGTCAGTCCGTAACCGTGACAGCAGGTGAAGGCAGCGGCAGAGGCGGCTTCGGAGGTTTCGGAGGCTGGGGCGGTTTCGGCGGATTTACCGGGCAGGAAGGCACTGAAGGACAGAATTTCGGCGGACGGGGTAACTTTAACGGACAGGCACCCGAGGGCGGTAACTTTGAAAAACGCGGCAATCGCGGTTCCTTTGATCAAAACGGCACCACCGAAGGAAATATGCCCACCCCTCCCACAGACGGAATGCCCGAACCTCCAGAAGGCTTTGACGGGCAGATGCCTGAGGGCGGTTTCCCTGAAAATCCTCCCACCGGTAACGGCGGCTGAAGGAAAGGCCTTTGAACGATATCCCGATATATTTTCCGATATCTTGAAAAAAGCACTTTACAGCGTTAAAATAACGAGTGAATTTAGTACGTAAACCGCATGAGCGGAATCAATCCATTAAAGAGGTAAAGGTATGAATTCATTCGTAACAGGCAGATGCAAAAGAGTCACAGCCATTCTTTGCATCTGCTTTTTATTGATCCAATCCTTAGGCTGCGGAAAGAGCGTTGTGGCTAAAAGAAGCATCGTAGCCGAAGATCTTACCGGCGTGGTTCACGCCGAGAGAGAGGATAAATCCCGAGAGGTAGTTAAGGGAGAAAAGATGGAGTCGGGAGACTACGTTACCGTTATGCAGGACTCCAGTCTTACCCTTTTACTTGACAAAGACAAGCATGTATTTGCGGATAAAGCAACCTTTTTCCGTCTTGATGCGGTTGATGCGGGAACAGAGATTTCACTGCTTGGTGGTACTCTTACCATAAACATCGAGAATAAACTTTCGGACGGAGAAACCTTCGAAGTATCCACCCCCAACGCCGTTATGGCGGTTCGCGGCACCATATTTACGGTAACGGTTACCCAGGAAGACGGGTATTATACTACGGAATTAAGCGTTCGTGAGGGTGCGGTTGAAGTTCGTACAATAGAAGACGGCAAAGAGATTACCAAGATGGTTAACCCCGGAGAGTCTGTAATGCTTGAAGGCAGTGCACCGGGTTCGGGTTATGTTCCTCCCGTGAAGGCTGCGGCAGAGGAGTCTGCGGATGCTGATTCATATCACGAACTGAACCTTGACCAATATGACAATTTCGGATTTGCCCACGGCGGAGTGATTCCTGTTTGCCAGGGTGACAAATGGGGTGCAGTGGATTATGAGGGAAATGTTATAGTTCCTCTTCAGTACAGTTATTACAAAAGCCCCAACGAAAAGGGTTATTCCGTATTCATGAACGGTCAGTACGACGAGACGGTAAGCTACCTTTACGACAATAAGGGCAATCTTATCACGGTCCATAACGGATTCATGGTGGCAAGTTCCGATGCTTACGTAACGACCACAGATGTGAATTACGGCATAGACGATCCCGATAACTTTATGTGGGGAGATTATTACTCCACCACCCACAGCTATTACCGTTATGACGGAAGCCTCATAACTTCCGTTGATTCCGGATTTTCCGAGAGACATATTGCTGATCCCAAGGGATTCTATGACGGAAAGTCGGTTCTGGTCGGTAATATCAAGCAGTTGGTATTTAAAAGGTCTGATATCGAGGCGGGAATAACTCCTTTTGATTTCGGATTCATCGATACCAAGGGTAACATTGAATGGAAAGACGGCGACGGGTATGACGATACCAATACCTCGCTGTTCATGGATTATGCTTCGGGTGTGGCAGCACAGGAAGCAGAACGTGAAAAGCAGCAAAACAACGGCTGGGGAGGCGCAGGCGGCGGCGGAGGTTACAACGAAGTTGATTCCGTCATCAGTACACTGAACCACGGTTACTTCCTTACCCAGGGCGTATGGGAAGAGGGTATCGGCTTAAGAAATGAAAAAGGTGAAAATGTGGCATGGATTATGCCCTGGACCTTTACAATTGAGAATGACGGTACGAATGACTATCTTAATTACGCGGCAAATCAGGCTCAGCGATCCGGAGTCGATACACCTGTATGGACCTATTCGGGATACGGCGGATATGATGCAAATTACTACGGTTTCTGGCATGACGGTGAATGGGTATACAATTACGGTTCCAAACTTGTTGTCAGAACTCCCGAGAAATCTGCTTTGATAGATTTTGCAGTTACCGGCGGACAGCTTAAAGTTAAGATATTCGATTACTGCGCACTGGCCGATGAGAAGTACTGGCTTATCAGTAAGGATGCAAAGTGGGGATACTGCGATCACGACGGTAATGTGGTCAGACTTTTTGACGATGCGGGCGACTTCAATAACGGTATCGCACCTGTCATCCATGACGGGCAGGCTTATATCGTCAATGAGGACTTTGAGGATCTAAAAAGCCTCGGCGCCGCAACGGGAGTTGCTTCCAGCGGAGAAATGATCGTGGTATACAACGGGTCTGATAAGACCTATTACATTCCCGAATAAATGATATAGCGGTAATCTGTTTGGTTAATGCTCATATGCTATAGTTTTCCCGGATGTGTAAAATCAATCTTGATCCGGAGGGAATTATCTATGGGATTATTCAGCATTTTTAAACCAAAAAGAGTTACCGCTATACTTTGTGTTTGCTTTTTGTTTATTCAGACGGCGGGCTGCGGCAATGACGTTTCGGAAAAAAGCAGCGCAGTTACGGAGAAACCCAATGTTACCGTAAGCGCCTCTGTAAGTAAGACTGAGGGAGAACCGGCAGGAACCACCGAAAAAGAACCGGCCGGAGCACCCGAGACAGAACCTGAGAAAGAACCGGAAAAGGCACCGGAGATATTACCGGAAGAATTTCTTGAGGACGAGCCCGAATATAAGGGAGAACCTTTGAATCCCGCTTCGTATCATGCACTGGATCTTTCGGGATATTCCGATTATGGATTTGCTTACGGCGGCGTGATCCCTGTATGCAAGAACGGAAAGTGGGGTGCCGTTGACTATGAGGGCAACGTGATCGTACAGCTTCAGTACGACGATTTCAGAGCTCCCAACAGAAGGGGATATTCCGTATTTATCAACGGCAGCTATGATGATATCACAAGCTGTCTTTATGACAACAAGGGTAATCTTATCACAAGCCATAACGGATATATGGTGGCAAATTCCGATGTTTATGTTACGACAGACAGTGTGAATTACGGTAAGGACGATCCCGATAAAGCCCTTTGGGAGGATTTTTATTCCACCACCCATAACTATTACAGCTATGACGGAAGTCTCCTGGCTTCCGTTGAATCCGGATTTTCCGAAAGACACGTTGCTCCGCCTACCGGATTCTATAACGGGAAGGCCGTCGTTACGGGACACATAAAAACACCTGTCTATAAACAGGCAGATATACATACAGGCGTGCATCCCTATGAATTCGGATTCATCAACACCAAGGGAAAAACGATCTGGAAAGACGGAGACGGCTTTGACGATACGGACACCGCACTGTTCATGGATTATGCTTCGGGACTGGCAGCACAGGAAGCGGAACGGGCAAAGCAGCAGGACTATTATTACGGCGGAGCCGGCGGGGCCGACAAGATGAACGAAGTTCATTCCGTTATAAGTACTCTGAATCACGGCTATTTTCTTACACAGGGCGTGTGGGAAGACGGTATCGCCTTAAGAAATGAAAGTGGTGAAATGGTGGCAAGGTTTGCTCCCTGGTATTTTGGCATCAATTCGGGGAACAGTCTCGTATATTCCTCCATGCAGTATATGCCCTACGATGACGAAAGATATGTATGGTCATATTCGGGATACTCAGGCTATTATTCCGATTATTACGGTTTCTGGCATGACGGTGAGTGGATATACAATTACGGTCCGAAACTTGTGATCAGATCATCCGAAAAAGCTGCTTTGGTTGATTTCACCTTTGACAAGGACGATTATGAGCTTAAGTACACAGTGTTTGATTACTGCGCACTGGCCGATGAAAACTACTGGCTCGTTAAGCAGGGTGACAACTGGGGATACTGCGATCACGACGGTAATGTGGTAAAACTTTTCGACGGTGCCGGCGCATTCAATAACGGACTTGCACCTGTGGTCCATGACGGGCAGGCTTATATAGTCAATGAGGCCTTTGAGGATCTGACGGGCCTCGGTGCCGCAACGGGGGTTGCTTCCAGCGGAGAAATGATCGTGGTATACAATGGTAAGAGCGAGACCTGCTATGTTCCTTGATCAATGGAAAAATCCGATTTTCCCCTTGCTTTTTACTTAAAAACATGATAAAGTAACTATGGTTTTAGGAGTGGACTTGCAAAAGTCCACTCTTTTGTTTGACATTTAAGGAGGTATCATGGCTAAACACGATACGTACGAGGCAAGGACCGAGGCACTGCTTGAGCCCATTGCCAAAGAATGCGGCGTAAGTATTTACGACGTGGAATTTGTCAACGAAGCGGGAGAGTGGTATCTGCGTTCTTATATAGACAAAGAAGGCGGAGTCACCATCGATGACTGCGAGGCGGTGAGCAGAAGACTTTCCGATGAGCTTGACAAAGAAGACTTCATTGAGGAAGCCTATTATCTGGAGGTTTCAAGCCCCGGACTGGGCCGTACCCTTAAAAAGGACAAGCACCTTCAGGCATCCATTGGTCAGGAGGTTGAACTCAAGACCTACAAGCCCATCAACAAGCAAAAGGAGTTTTCAGGAACTTTAAAGGCTTTTGACGGCACCACGGTCACTTTGAAGATCGCCGGAACGGATACCGTTTTCAACAGAAGTGATATTGCACTTATCAAACTTGCTTTAGACATATAAAATTTGGTCACTTAACGAAAGGATAAAAGAAAATGAACAAGGAATTGATGGAAGCACTGGATTTACTGGAGAAGGAGAAGCAGATCAGCCGTGACGTTCTTTTCGACGCCATTGAGAACTCTCTTATCGCAGCCTGCAAGAACCATTTCGGCAAGGCTGACAACGTACATGTTGAGATCAACAGGGAAACCGCAGACTTCCTTTGCTATGCCGAAAAAGAGGTTGTTGAGGAGGTATTCGATCCCGCTACCGAGATCTCCCTTGAAGATGCCAAGAAGATCAAAGGTGATGCTGCCATCGGTGATATGGTCAACGTAGACATCAACTCCAAGGAGTTCGGACGTATCGCAGCTCAGAACGCCCGTAACGTCATCACCCAGAAGATCAGGGAAGAAGAAAGAAGCGTTGTTTACAACATCTATTACGAGAAGGAAAAGGATGTTGTGACCGGTATCGTACAGAGATATGTAGGCAAGAACATCAGCATCGACCTTGGTAAGGCAGATGCGCTTCTTACCGAGAACGAGCGTGTTAAGACCGAAGTATTCCGTCCCACCGAGAGGATCAAGGTCTATGTCCTTGAAGTAAAGAACACCACCAAGGGCCCCAGGATCCTTGTAAGCCGTACCCATCCCGAACTTGTTAAGCGCCTGTTCGAGGAAGAGGTTACCGAGATCAAGGACGGAACCGTTGTTATAAAGAGCATCGCAAGAGAGGCCGGAAGCCGTACCAAGATCGCAGTATGGTCCGATAACCCCAATGTGGATGCAGTAGGTGCCTGCGTAGGTATGAACGGCGCCAGAGTCAATGCCATTGTCGAAGAACTTCGCGGAGAGAAGATCGACGTTATCAACTGGGATGAGAACCCCGGTAACCTGATCCAGAATGCCCTTTCTCCCGCAAAGATCGTTAATGTGTTCGCAGATCCCGAAGAAAAGACAGCCAAGGTTGTTGTACCCGATTATCAGCTGTCCCTGGCCATCGGTAAGGAAGGTCAGAATGCCCGTCTTGCAGCAAGGCTCACAGGCTACAAGATCGACATCAAGTCTGAGACCCAGGCTAAGGATGCCTTCGGATTCCGCATCGAGGACTACATGGACGATGAAGATTACGATGAGGAATATGATGAAGAGTACGACGGCGAGTACGAGGAGACCGACGGCGAGGAGAATTAATGGAAAAAAAGATTCCCATGAGGCAGTGCGTAGGCTGCAGGACATCCCGCGACAAGCGTGATCTGATCCGTGTGGTTCGTACTCCCGAAGGTGATATTCAACTGGATTTTAAAGGAAAGATGAACGGAAGAGGTGCTTACCTTTGCAAAGATCCCGAATGCCTCACAAAGGCCGGGAAGAATAAAGGACTTGAACGCGCCTTAAGTTTAAGTGTTCCCGAAGAGATAATCGATCGTTTGAAAGAGGAGTTAAAGATTGCAGAATAACAGGATTCTGTCTTTGCTTGGCCTGTGCATGAAAGCCGGCAGGGTAAAGAGCGGAGGTTTCCAGACGGAGGAAGCTGTGAAATCGGGCAAGGCAATGCTGGTGCTTATTGCAGCGGATGCGTCGGACAACACCAAAGACAAGTTTAAAAATATGTGTTCTTTTTACCGTGTCAAATGTTTTGAATACGGCAGCAAAGAAGAACTGGGATCTGCGATCGGAAGAGAGGAGAGATCCACGGTGGCGGTGTGCGACCCGGGTTTTTCCAAATCTTTGGAAGGTCTTATATCAGAGGGAATAAAGGAAAGGTAGGCAGGAAATAATGAAAGTACACGAGTTGGCAAAAGAACTGGATATACAGAGCAAAGACATAATCGCTTTTCTTAACGAGAAGGGTATCGAGGTCAAGGCTGCCCAGAGCAGTCTCGATGATGAGGCCGTTTCTTTGGTGAAGAAGAAATTCGCAAAGAAAGCAGAGCCCGCCAGGGAAACCGCAAAACCCGAAGCAAAGAGCGAGCCCGCAGCGGAAAAGAAGGCAGAGCCCGCAGCAAAGACTTCAGAGCCTGCGGAAGCAAAGAAGAAACCCGCGGAAGCTCCGGCCGGCGAGCCCGTTAAGAAGAAAAAGATCATTTTCGTAAATAACCCCCACAACTCCAAACTTCCCGGTCAGGGCGGTCCCCGTCCCCAGGGAGGAAGACCGGACGGAGCAAGACCCGACAGAAGACCTGCTCCCGGACAGGGACAGAATAAGGGGCACATGATCTCCGGAAGTGAATATACTCACCAGATCATTAAGCCCAGACAGGATGTTATAAACCGTCAGCTTCAGGAACAGAGAGACAAAGAGGCGGTTGCCGAAGAGGCAGCAAAAAAGGCCGAGGAAGCTGCAAGAGCAGCAGCCGAAGCCAAGGAAGTCAAAGAAGTCAAAGAAGCTCCCGCTAAGCCCCAGCGTCCCATGAACGTTATCATAGAAGAAGCTCCCAAGAAGGAATATGTCCGTCCCGCGAGAGACAATCGTAATGATCGTCCCGACGGAAACAGAGGCTTTGCACCCCGTCAGAACCGTGACGGTGCACCTGCCGACAGAGGAGAAAGAAAGCCCTTCAGACGTGAGGACGGAGTTGCAAGACCCGCAGGGCGTGAAGGCTTTAAGCGCACTCCCGGACAGGCTCCTCAGGGCAGAGGCACAGGCTTCGGCCCCGGCGCACGTCCCGACAAGGCTTCTTTTGCGGCAGCTCCTTCCGCTCCCAAGCCCGGAAGTGACAGACGCGACGATAAATTCGGCAAGAATAAGAAGAACGATTCTGTCAGAGATACAGAAAAGAAGGTAAATGAAAAGCGCCGCAGCCAGGAAAAGGAAGGCAGAAACAAGAACTTCCTTATGCAGGACGATGAAGAGACCCTGGCAATGAAGCGCCGTACCGGCAAATTCATAAAGCCCGAGAAGAAACCCGAAGCAGAGGAAGAGGTTATCAAGGTTATCACTCTTGAAGATACCGTGACCATCAAGGATCTTGCCGACAAGATGAAGATCCAGCCCGCTGCCATCGTTAAGAAACTGTTCCTTCAGGGCAAGATGGTGAACCCCAATCAGGAGATCTCCTTCGAAGAAGCTGAAGAGATCGCCATGGAATATGAGATCCTTTGCGAGCGTGCCGTTAAGGTGGACGTTATCGAGGAACTCCTTAAGGAAGAAGACGAGTCCGAAAAAGACATGGTGGGAAGACCTCCCGTTGTCTGCGTAATGGGTCACGTCGATCACGGTAAGACATCCCTTCTCGATGCCATCCGTAAGACCAATGTCATCGACAAGGAAGCCGGCGGTATCACCCAGGCTATCGGTGCATATACCGTCAATGCCAAGGGAAGAGACATTACCTTCCTTGATACACCCGGTCACGAAGCCTTCACCGCAATGCGTATGCGCGGCGCAAATTCCACGGATATCGCAGTACTGGTTGTAGCTGCCGACGACGGTGTAATGCCCCAGACGGTTGAAGCCATCAACCATGCCAAGGCCGCAGGCGTTGAGATAATCGTAGCGGTAAACAAGATAGATAAACCCGGTGCCAACCCCGACAAGGTTAAGCAGGAACTTTCCGAGTACGAGCTTATCCCTACGGATTGGGGCGGAACTACCGAATTTGTAAATATTTCCGCAAAGCGCGGTGACGGTATCGACGATCTTTTGGAGACCATCCTCCTTACCGCCGATATCATGGAACTTAAGGCCAATCCCAAGCGTCGTGCCAGAGGTATCGTTATCGAGGCCGAACTTGACAAGGGTCGCGGTCCCGTGGCTACCGTATTGGTGCAGAAGGGTACCCTTAAGGGCGGAGACTTTGTTTCCGCAGGCGCATGCCACGGTAAGGTCCGTGCCATGGTCAACGACAAGGGTAAGAGCGTTAAGACCGCAGGTCCTTCCATCCCTGTTGAGATCCTCGGACTTGACGGAGTACCCAACGCCGGTGATGTGTTCATAGCTCACGACAGTGACAAGACTGCCAAGCAGTTTGCTGAGACCTTCATCGCCCAGAACAAGGAAAAGAAACTGGAAGAGACCAAGGCAGCCATGTCTCTTGACGATCTCTTCAGCAAGATCCAGGAGGGTAACCTTAAGGAACTTAACCTTATCATCAAAGCGGACGTACAGGGTTCCGTGGAGGCTGTCAAGCAGTCCCTTACCAAGCTTTCCAACGAGGAAGTTGTGGTCAAGGTCATCCACGGCGGCGTAGGGTCCATCAACGAATCCGACGTATCCCTTGCACTTGCAAGTAACGCCATCATCATCGGCTTTAACGTAAAGCCCGATGTACAGGCCAAGGCCACTGCTGAGCACGAAGGTGTTGATATCAGACTTTA
>JAEEGT010000182.1 GCA_016280465.1 Lachnospiraceae bacterium
GTTACTGTAAACATTATAAAATCCCGTAAAAGTGTCAAGCAAGGATGTCAACGCTTTCGTTCAAAACATTTTAAATATTATTTCTGTGATGATCACAGGATTGCAGCCAGTCTTTCCATGATCTCATTCGCCATGTCCCAAAGTCTGTCCTGCCTGCGCTTGATATCCTCAATGTCGGCCTTATAGACATCTCCGCTTTCGTTAGCCTTCTTTGCGTACTGGTTTATGTTGTTGCTGCAGTATCGGAGCAGTCTTACCAGTTCCTTCACATCGCTAAGATCCAGATTAACCACGAAGCCGTCGATAGCCATCTTTCGCATATATGCGCTCATGTTACGGATACCGGCCTCGTTCATTCTCCGCCTGATCTTATCGATATCGGACTGTTTGAGGCGCATATGGATGTCTCTGTTGTATTCCCTCATCAGAGCACCCGCTCCTCTCCGTCCGTATAAAGAATCCTGGGAATGGGCTTTGCAGAAAGCGGTACCTGAATGCTCTTTTCATATTCCTTACGGATCTCTTCAACAAGAGATTTCTTCTCTTCTTTTGCGCCGCTTACGCTGCCGACCGCTTCATCCGGCAGATTGTTGATGATCCCGTCAAAGGAATTATCATTCTGCTCCACATAATCTTCTACCGAGCGCAGGTAGTTGTCGTGACGAACCTTTTCCTGCGGTGCTTCCTTATCACGATTAAGCTTCCTAATGACAGCAAAATCGGAGTTGCTGTTAAGAGAAGCTTCTTCAGTCTGGATCCTTTCAAGTTCGCGTTCTTCATTCATGCTTTCTCCTTTCTTAGAGGACAGAGCAGTCACTGAAAATGCAAGTGCTCACTCTGTCGTTTTCCATGTCTTCGATCTCCATTAAGATCTCGCACTGTCTTAAATGCTCTGCAGCCCAGCTTAAGTCTTCCTGTTTGGGCTTATCTTCAAAGCATTCGCTCCGAAGGTTATGCACCGGTGTATGCCTTTTCTTTGAAAAGATACCCGGTTTTAAATGAGTTTTACTCATCGCTCTCATCCTCCCTCTTATCGGGAACGTCTGCCATTTCTGCATCGGTATCGTCATCATCGTCCCAGTCATCGGAATCATACTCGGTGTTGCCGGCATTTACGGTTTTCTGCTTTTTCTTAATAACCTTAATGTAAAAAACACCGCCAATGCCTGCAATCACGATAACTACAACGATAGCCACAGATGAAGTCGGCAGTTTCACCGGATCCGCTTTGCTTTTTTCACCGGGCTTAGTCTCCGGTTCACTTGGTGAAGGCTGCTCATCACCGCCTTCCTTAAGGGCATTCTCTTCAGCTGTAAGCGCTGCTTTCTTCTCTTCAAGTGCAGCCTTTCTTTCCTCATAGGCTGCATTTTCCTCATCCTCCATATAGGCAAGAAGATCCGCTACATCCACCTGATTCAGGAAATGCACCGTCTCGTTTCCAATGTCATCACGGTCGATGATGATATAAAAATACTGACCGCCCTTCGTCTGGACTGTAATAAACTGCTTACCTTCTTTTGTAGGAGAGCCGTAATCATCGATAAGATCCATGTTTCCGTCGGGAGTAAGCGGTCCGTAGTGTTCCGTTTCCTCCGGATCCCCGGCTTCCTGTGAAGTTTCAGTTTCTTCAGGATCTTCATGTTCTGTTACAGCTTCCGGATCCTCAAAAGCAGATTCTGCGCCGGGATCTTCAAAGAAAGGCTCCACCGGAACGAGATTGCCATCCTCATCGTATCGATAAACCTTGATCTCTTCGCCTTCGGTCACCGCTTCCCTGATATCAGCGTCCTCCGGGAGCTCATCCTCGCTGATCAGTTCATTGGGGTCAATCTCATCGGTAACTGCCGCATCATAAACCTCATCCGCAAACGCAACAGTGGGAACGCTCATAGAAAGCATTCCCACCGCAAGAACGACCGTGATACCGGTCTTAATCAGTTTCTTCATCGTTTGTAACATCCTCCGTTTCTTCTGTTGTGCTGTTGATAGCATCGAGCTTTTCAGCCCCATTCATGCCGATAAGCGCTGCAAGCTGCTCGGGTGTCATCCTGGCCTCATGCACAAGGTCATGGATCGCGGTGTTCTCCTCTTCCCTGCACTTGCGTTCAAGGTCGCGGATCTTGTTATCCATCTCGACACGCTTATCCTTCATTTTCTTAAGTTCGGCTCTGTATTTGTTGAGCCTTGTAAAATCTGCCATTCGCGCCTCCTTAAAATAAATGGGCCTTCTCACCTTTTGTCTGGTTTAAATACTCATAAAGTTCCAGATCATCAGCAGAAAGCCCAAGATTGTTGATCACGTTATCAAGGCCGTTATTGACCATCTTTGCAGTAAGTATCGTGTAAGTGTAAGGAACCTGAACGTAGTATGTATATGGCTCATAATGTGAGCCTATGGCGACTCCGTCCTCATCGTAATCGTACACAAGGACGTACCCCGTGCGCCGTTCAGTTCTATACCTTGTCTCACTCTGAGCCGTAACCGTAAAGGTATACTGCGCATCAAAAAGACTGGTTAGTGATCCCTGCACACCGGCCCTTGTAAAATCCTGATGGATCACCGTAAGGACTGATGCAAGATGCCAGGGATCATGCCCCAGATTACCGTAATCTCTGCGGTACTCGTCATACCCGGGATACAGGCTTTCCACGTTATTCATCTTCGTCTGCAAAGCGCTTTCTTTAGCCTTATAATCTGCCTCAGCGCCACGGATATCAGCATCCTCAGCTGTATATGTAGCCGAAACGCTTCCGCCGGATACTCCGCCAAATATCATCCCGCAGGAATTGAGTGTACACATGAAAGCAAGAAGAATAATGAATATCAGTGCCCCAAGGATCGTCCCTATCGGGTGCTCCGCTATGAGTTCCGTCACCTTCTGCAAAGCAGCACTCACAGCACTGCCGGTATCCTCAGCAGCCTTCTTACCTGCTTTGGCACCTTTCTTACCGGCGGTCTTTGCGCCTTTCTGAGCTTCCCTGGTGGTCTTTGCATAATTCTTCTTGATCCTGTCCTTCTGGACCTGTTTTGGGTCCATATGGGCCTTGTTGGGCTCTGTTTTCACAGACTCGGTCCTTAACGAATCCGAGCGCTTTACCTCTTCGCCTTTTGGCTTATCGCTAAGCTTTCTACTGTAGGCCTTTACCGTCTCGGAAACCTGCTCCCCGGCATAGCGGACAGTATCAATACTTGCATCCACAGTTTGCCTTGCAGGATCGTTTTCGGAAGAGGTATCAGTAGCATCATTTATTGTGTAACTGAACCTCCGTCCGACTTCCTCCATGGTCCTTTTCCGGTAAAGCTTCTTCCTGTAAGATGACTTAACATCACCTGTTGTGGGTGTTCGAACCCTTATATTCTTTTCCTTCATTTACGCCTCCTGTTCTTTGGTGTCGGTACCGGTAACCTCGCTAAGCTTGGTAGTCAGCACCTTGTAAAGCTCGATATCCGTCGGGAACTTATCTACAAACGGCAAGATCACATTGTCGTAGATGATAAGGCCCTCACCGGGGCCGGAATGCGTCACATACGAAAGCTGATAAGGACTGATGTTCAGTCTCTTTGCTAACGTCTCCCTGCCATCAGCACCTTGATTCAGGAGATACACAAAATCCGAGTTTTCAAAGATGTTCTTGATCTCGGGAGAATCCATCATATCGCTGATGTTCTGAGTGATCCCGGTGGGAATACCGCCCCATTTTCTGAAACGCTTCCAGATTTCAACCGTATAGGCTGCAGTCTGTGCTTCTTTCAAAAGAAGGTGCATCTCATCGATGTAGTACCTTGTGAACTTGCCTGCCGCACGGTTTTCGGTAACTCTGCCCCATACCTGGTCCTGTACTACCAGCATTCCGATCTTCTTAAGCTGATTTCCAAGTTCCTTGATGTCATAGCAGACAAACCTGTTATCAAGTTCCACATTTGTCCTATGATTAAAGACGTTAAGTGACCCCTTTACATAGATCTCAAGAGCTGTCGCCACACGCTTTGCCTCGGCTTCCGGCTGTGAAAGCAATGCATTATAAAGATCTTCCAAAAGCGGCATGTTCTCAGGAACCGGATCAGCAAAATACTTCGCATAAATCTGATGAATGGATCTGTCGATAACAGTCTTTTCAACAGGCTGCAGACCATCCCTTCCACCTACGATCAGCTCGCACAAAGAAAGGATGAAGTCTGCTTTAAGTGCCAGCGGGCTGTCATCCTCCGAATAGTTCATATTGATGTCCATAGGGTTTATGTAGTGCGGACTCGTGGGACTGATCTTTACCACCTGGCCGTTGAACCTTGCTACAAGCGGTGCGTACTCAGCCTCAGGATCACAGATAATGATGTCATCGTCTGTTGTAAGGAATGCGTTTGCGATCTCTCTTTTGGCTGAAAACGACTTACCGGAACCGGGTGTACCAAGAATAAGCCCATTCGGGTTTTTAAGCCTCTTTCTATCCGCCATGATCAAATTGTTGCTTACTGCATTTACGCCGTAATACAAGGCTCCTGCGCCCTTTTGGAACAGTTCCTGCGTGGTGAATGGAATGAATATCGCCGTTGAGGATGTTGTAAGTCCTCTTTCGATCTCAATCGAGTTGTTTGCCAAAGGAAGTGAACTCATAAGTCCTGATTCCTGCTGGTCATCCAGTCTTACCAATGTACAGTTATGTTTCTGAACAATGGATGCCATCTGGAACACATTGTTTTCAAGTTCTGTCTCATCCATCCCGGTATTCATGATAAGGAATGTAACTATAAACATTCGCTCATTCTGGCTCTGAAGCTCCCTGAGAAGTGATTTTGCATCGGTTCCGAATGTAGCAAGATCCGAAGGGATAATATCCATGTCATAGCCCGCTCTTACGGCCTTCTTCTGCTCCTCGATCTTGGAACGGTCAAGTTCTGTGATCTTGTGTTTGATCTGCTTGATTGCCGCCGCCTGGTCGATCGAGTGAATATGCATCGCAACAACAAGGTTGGATTCCGCATCGAGGATATCTGCCAGCATCCTGTCCGAGATTTCGGGTGCCGTAATGGAAAGAAAGCTCATGGCTCCGTAAGTGGCACCGGTCTGGAAGTATCTGCTCTTCTTGAATGTAAAAGAAGAAGGCGTAATATAGTCCTTAGGTGAAAGCCCGCTTTCGGGAAGCCATTTCCATTCAAACCGGAACTTTTCTTTTGCCCCGATGTGGAACATGGAATGCATCACTTCAAGCCTGTCCTTTCCGTTTAAGTTTTTTGCCGCAACACCCATTTTCTTAAAATTGCTGAGGATATCCGTTTCGATATGGTTAAGCTTCGGTCTCGCATCCTCTATATTTTTTGCCTTTATGCCGAAGGTAATGAACTTTCTCTTTACGATGCCGTTATTACCTTTGGCAAGCTGTGTCTTGATCATACCCGAATATTCTTCCCTGATGGGATCGAACCCGTCATTTGCATTCGGAATCTCAATCTGTTTCTTATATTCCTCTTCATCCGCCGTTGCGTTTATAAAGCTCAGTTCGAAATGAATAGAACTGTCGAAGAAGTTTAAGAAAGCGCACCAGGCATCAAAAATCGCATGCTGATCATCCGCAAGTGCCAGCTGATAGTTGATGTCATTAAACTCTATGGAACGGCTGAAATACCCTTCTGTGACCTTGCATGTCCCATCCTTATACATCTGGATAAAAGGAATGGATTCCTGGGCACTCGAGGGCACAGAGCCTTTTCTTTCTGCTTTTCGTATGATTTCAAGCACCTGCTTTTGCTCTCTTGGGGTTAGTCCCGGCGGAAGCTTTGGGCCTGTGCTTTTCTTTCTGAAAATGTCCAGTAGAGACAATTCTTCTTACCTCCTTTTCTGCCTCTGCCTGACGCATCAGACAGGAATAATAATTGTTGGTGCGATATGGCCGCACCTTAGGTCTTAAAAACCTGGCCGTTATCTTTTGCTTGAGGATCTTCTCAAGCGGCTGCCCGTTCTTTTCGTACATTGCAAACAAAAAGAATGGGATCATGACAAACATCATGCCCATGACTGCAGAGCTTATATCTGCTCCCAGCGCTTTTGTAATAAAAAAGACCGGCGTGCCGCAAAGGGCACCCGATCCAAAGCATATGAGCTGTCGTTTTGTCAGGTTAAACAGTACTTTTGATTTGACCTTTGAAAGGTCTCTCGGTATTGAAATGTATGATGCCATTTATGCTCCTTTCTAATGTGCTGAGAATACTGACTTTGCAAGGCTTCCGGTCTTAAAGAGCGTAAAGCAAAGAAGGATCGTGTAGCCTACGATTCCCCAAAGCACAGCATTTACATCACCGGTA
>JAEEGT010000183.1 GCA_016280465.1 Lachnospiraceae bacterium
CGAATTCGCTGTATTCCATTCCGGAACCGAAGGTTCCCGATGCGGTCGTTACCGGATTTTTAAAGGTCACTCCGGCTATGGATACTTCTGTTTTCATCAAATGTCCACCTCCGAGCTTAAAAATACCGGTCCTTCGGTACATACTCTTGCATTGTTCACGTGGGAATGAGCATCCTTCTTAACTGTCTTGCAGACACATCCGAGGCAGGCACCCACGCCGCAGGCCATTCTCTCTTCAAGGGAGATATAGGCTTTGATACCCTTTTCTTCGGCAAATTTCTTTATGGCACGAAGCATGGGCATGGGACCGCAGGCAAAGATCACATCGCAGGGGAGGTTCTTTTCTCTCATAACATCAAGGACATTGCCTTTGACTCCCACACTGCCGTCCTCCGTTGCGATCTCCGTACGTACGTATCTGTCAAAATCCTCTTTTAAGAAAAGCCTGTCATCCCTGTAACCGGCTACCATTGTCACCGACTTTGCTTTTACGGCCTTGGATAACTGAAGAAGGGGCGGAATTCCGATGCCGCCGCCCATAAGGACCACGTTGCCCTCTGCTTCATTAACGGGGAAACCGTTCCCCAAAGGGCCAAGCACCCTTACTTCGGTACCCTTTGTATATCCGGAAAATTCCAAAGTTCCCTTGCCGGCCACTCTGTAAACCAGTCTGAGCACCTTGCCGTCAGCCTCGCAGATACTGATGGGTCTTGGCAAAAGAAGGTCTTTTCCCCTGGGATACACCATAACGAACTGCCCGGGTACTGCGGCCTTGGCAGCATCCGTCTCTATATACAGATCGTAGATCCCATCGGAGAGACGGTTACAGTCCGTCACTCTTCCCTGTTCATAAGTCTTCATAAACTGTTCTTCCCTCACACACGGTGTATTTTATCTTACCCTTCAGGGTCTTGCCCAGGAAGGGTGAATTCTCTGACTTTGAAAAACTGGTATCATAAAGGAATTCTTCATCGGGGGCAAAGAGGGTAAAGTCTGCTTTTTCTCCCACCTGAAGTTTAACCTTCGGAAGTCCGTAAAGGTCTCTCGGATTATCTGTAAACATGGCGATGAGCTCCGATTCCTTTATGGCTCCACCGCGCACCAGAACATCGTACGCTATTGTAAAGGCAGTTTCAAGTCCGATTATGCCGGATGGTGCCTTCAGGATATCCCCTTCTTTTTCCGAGGGAGCATGAGGTGCATGGTCCGTAGCCACAATGGTAATGGTTCCGTCCTTGACGCCTTGGATAATGGCCTGCCTGTCCTCCTCGGTACGAAGGGGAGGGTTCATCTTGGCGTTGGCACCGTATTTAAGCACCGCTTCCTCAGTAAGGGCCAGGTGATGAGGCGTGACCTCGGCGTAGATATTGGGATGATCCTTACGGATGTTTCTTACCAGCTCCACCCCTTCTTTGGTGGATATATGCTGGACCTCCATTTTGACTCCGCACTCCGCTGCGATCTCAATGTCCCGCCTGATAAGGGATGCTTCAGCCTCTCTGGGAGAACCGTAAATTCCCAGGGCCTCGCTTGCCTTGCCGTGATTGATGCCGTTCTCTTTGATGAAACTCTTGTCTTCCTCGTGAAGGCTCACGGGGCGATCAAGGACCGCAGCGGTCTCAAAGGCCTTGCGAAGAACATCCGGGTCCATCAGCGGGATACCGTCGTCGGTAAAGCCTACCGCTCCCGCTTCCTTAAGGGCTGCCATATCCGTAAGAATCTCGCCCTTTAACCCCTGAGTGACCGTGGCACAGCTGTGGATGCGAATCCCGGTTTCTTTGCCCTTATCAAGAACATACTTTAAAGTTTCAACGGTATCGATGGCGGGTTTGGTGTTGGCCATCATCACTATATCGGTGTAGCCGCCCCTTGCAGCGCACTTTGCTCCCGTCAGGATATCTTCCTTGTGGGTAAATCCCGGATCCCTGAAGTGGGAATGGACATCGCAAAGCCCCGGCATCAATATGGCACCCTTCGCATCTATCTCCCTGTCGGCGGTCTTATCGGAGGGTGATGTGCCGAGTTTTGTGATCACACCCTTTTCTTCTTCCAGTACAAAAGTATCTTTTGAGTCCGGAAACCTGACATTTTTGATCCTAAGCATTTTCTCTCCCATGGCAAGATAAAGTTTTCTTGCGTATATATAAACAAACGGATATAATGAACGTGGTATTTAAAACTACATTCACGAGGACCTGATATGATTCGATTTATAATTGCGGGGATCTTTACCGTTGTTTTCCTTATATTGTCCATCCCGGTAATAGCCATCGAGGGGCTTATCCGCCTTATCTCTCCCAAGGCTGCTGCCGTTTCGTCACAGTTCATAGTCTGCCACGCCTTCAGGATCGTTGCCTTTATAAGCGGCGTCAAGACCGAAGTAAAGGGCCTTGAGAACATCCCCAAGGGCGAGGCCATACTCTATGTTCCCAATCACCGCAGCATTTTCGATATTATAATAACCTATTATATCATTCCCGGTCAAACAGGTTACGTAGCCAAAAAAGAAACGGGACGGATACCCATTTTCAGTCTCTGGATGCTCCTTATGAACTGCAAGTTCTTAGATCGCAGTGACATCAGAAAGGGACTCAAAGTTATATTAAAGTGTGTGGACCTGATCAAACAGGGCGTCAACGTGGTGATCTTCCCCGAGGGCACCAGAAACAAGGGTACAGAAGACCTGCAGCCCTTCCATGACGGCAGCTTTAAGATAGCGGAAAAAGCAGGATGCAAGATCATCCCCGTGGCCATCAACAACACCGATCAGATCTTTGAAGCCCACTTCCCCAAGATCAAATCCCAGAAGGTCATCGTCGAATTCTGCAAGCCCATTGAGACCGCCGGTCTTTCAAGGGCAGAACTCAAAGAAATAAGCCCCAGAGTCCGTGAGGAACTTCTTGAGGCCTATGTAAAAAACAAGGAATGCTGAGGCTAAATATCCTCCAGTCTTCCCAACAATATAAGCAACATTGCATATGCTTCCGGGCTGTTTCCGTAATCGAGAAACAGCTCGCTTTTTATATTCCGCCCGCAAAGATAATGGAGATAGTTCTTTTCAAGCTTAAGGTATTCCGTACTGGTGATGATATAGTCCACCACCACAAGCTCCGAGGTGTTTCTCAAAAGCTCCTTGGGGTCAAGCTCTGCGGATTCCACCATGTAAGCACAGTCTGCGGCAAGAGCTGCTTTTTCATGAGTCCTTCCCATAAAGCGGTTCATAAGGTTTCCGCAATAGGTCATGTTGGCGGATCTGGATGTTCCCATGTGGGTGATTGCTGCATCCACCGCTCCGCGACTCTCAAGCTTCTTGTCGGAATTGGAAGAAAGGTAATTGTCGATGACTTTCTTGTACACTCCGTAGCCGGTGGCCTTGTATAATTCCACCGCCGCTCTGTACATCTGCTCGTCGCTGACGATGTCCTTGTTGGCTTCAAGGCATTTCCAGGCAAGACCCGCCGCCTTAAGGCACTTTCTTGAGTAGGAGCCGTCAAATTTGTTTATGATATAAGAAAAATGTGTCAAGGTAACACAGAAGTTTACGGTGGCTCTGGTGGCTTCGCCGTCAATGTAGAGTTTCTTCCCTGCCGTACCGGTGTTTAATGTGACTGAGGAATACACGCCTCCGGTTTCGGGATTCTGCATCTTCATGAGCCAGTCTGTTTCGTAGCGGACTTCGTCAAGGATATCCGGGATCCTGTTACCGCTTTCCGCGATCCCCGTGTTGTCTTTAAAGGATGAAGGATGGTACTGATAGGCGATCATCAGATCGTAAGCGGCAAGACATCCGGAAACCACGTCACGCTCTCCCGCCTCGCCGGTATGCCATCCGCCCGAAATATCAAGCTGTGTATCAGGATCTGAAGACAGGGACACCTTGGACTTATGGCAGATCTCTCCGCACCTGAGTTCATGGAGTCTCTTAAAGGTATCCTTTAAAAGTTCATCGTATATACCCGTGCGAAGAACGAATTTCCCGGAAGTTCCCACGTAATCTGCTTCCATAACATAGGTCCCTTCCGTGTCAAGGCCGCTGAAATCCGCAATACCTGTCAGGAACCCGTCCTTATCCGCCTCCGAGAAGGGCTTGATCTTTCCTTCAAAAACCTCCTCGCCTGTCTCTGCATCCTTTATCACAAAGGTTTCAGGAAGTTTCTTTGTGCGGATAACGGCTTTCTTTTCCTCCCCGGGAAGATAGCCCACAAGATCTACGGAAATGGCGGGAAAGTTCTCCGGAACCTCATACTCCACCCGTCCTTCCTCAAGCATGGCGGTTTTTACAGGTGCCGCTTTGAAGGGTGTCACGGGATTGCCCGTTGCATCCGTGGTCCCCCCGCATCCTGCAAACAACACGGCAGTCAGGAGAAGGGCCGTTATTCTGTTGGTGGTCTGAATGAACTTCTTCCGCATAGCGTACTAATTATATACGAAAATGCGGTTTTGTAAAATAGCGGAAAAAAGCCCCAACCGCCGAAATGTCATGAGTTGAGGCTTATTTATCATTAATTGGTTGCTACTTAACCTTCAACAGATGGCAGCCTGCATCATCATAAACAAAGAATACGGACTGTCCATTGAGATCTGAATAAGTAAGATAGTCCTTTACTGCCTCTACGCTTTTGATATTACCTGCAGAGGTTTCGAAATCATCACTCGCTCTTTCAAGTCTGTCATTTACAAGATGAGCCTTGCCATCCGCTACTACTACTGCGTATCCGTTGCAGAATTCGCCGGCGTAGTCATACCAGAGACCTTCATGCTCAAGGGTATCACTGTTTAAATACCCCCACTTTCCGTCAATGGTCTTAACCGGTATCCACTTTCCGAATCCGAGTTTTACTTCGCTGTATGCCTCATCCGATTTGTACTCACCTGTTGCAACGTTGAATATATACCTCTGTGTGGTTCCGTCCTCATTCTTGAAATTCTCTACGGCGCGGCCATTAATGACCGTACATTTATCACATCCGTTTTTGTCTGTAAAATACTCGCAGGAACCGGAACTCTTTCCGTTGATCTGAGGGTCCTTTACAAATATATTATCGAATATGTTATAGAAGCCTGATTCTCCGTCAAAATAGCGCAGTGTTTTCCCATCCTCTTCTTTCTCGCTCCACGTTCCAAGCTGGGCACTGATCCACCCATCTTCATTGGGTGCGCTGTCATTGAATTCTACAACCTTTCCTCCCTCACCGGGTATATTGCCTCCCACCCTCTTTTGCGGAGCACGATTCTCTGTAAGCCAATCCGCCATAGATCCCCTGTGATAGTAATATGACATGGTATTTGTATCCGTGTTGATTGCCTTCGAACGAGCTACCCAAAGCATGTTTGATTCACACAGAAAATCACATCCTACAATAGGGATATAACTGGTTTTGGACTTTGAAAACTCGTCATAGCAGTACATTACTATTGCTGTTTGCCCATCCTCTGATTTATAATCCTGAAAGACAATAGCGTCCCTGTAAGCAGTAATATATCCGAAACTGATCTTAGCTCCCGTCACATATTCCAGATTCGGAGTAAAGATCTCATTCTGTATGGTTCCGTCATCGAGGGTGACATTGCATATAAATCTGCCATCTTGCTGATTACCGCGGAAATCCGTCCACCCGTTCGGTATACCGTAAGGGAGTTCTTCCACTGCCTTCATATCATGGTCAACAAGCACATACTTTCCGTTTGAATAGCTC
>JAEEGT010000184.1 GCA_016280465.1 Lachnospiraceae bacterium
CAGATGCTCCAGCGCATGCTTGCGGCTTCCGGGATAAAGAGTGTTGCAGTCGGTGAGGAAGGGAAGTCCGCCCTGTTCTTTTACCACATCCGCCACAGCCTTGGCATAGTTGGGCCTTAAATAAGCAAGGTTACCAAGCTCTCCGAAATGCATCTTGATGGCTACAAACTTGCCGTCCATATTTATGGAACCGATCCCCGCAAGCTTTATGAGTTTCTGCAGCTTGGCCGTGAGGCTGACACCGAGAACGGTCCTGAAATCCGTGAAATAAACCTTTGATCTGTCCATTTTGATCTCTCCTTTTCACTCAACTTTACATATTACGGTCACATCCGTATCCGAAACATCCTCATCGCAGGACATCTGAAAATACGGTGTCCCGTCCGCTCTGAAATGTACTCTTCTGATCCCGTCACAGCGAAGCCTGCTCTTTATGTCGGTCTCACCGTGGTAGGCTATCATCATCTCCCCTTCTTCATTGACAAAGAAAGAGTTATGACCCGGGCCGTACTCTCCTTTTACGGATCTGAAATTAAGTACGGGAACGGGGCTCTTGGTCCAGTTGCCGATGTTGGTAAGATTCCGGCTCTCATCGGCAGTCAAAAGCCCCAGCGCGTAGGTATATGCATTGGCGGAGCCGCCCGAATAAGTCAGATATACGGTACCGTCCTTAACAAATCCGTTGGGTCCTTCATTGTTGATGGTACCCGCAACATTCTCCCAGCCGTATAAAGGCCTTGTAAGAAGCACGGGATCGCTTGTAAGCTTCCAGGGCTCCCTGTCGTCAACGGTGGCTATGTACAGCATGGAACCCGAGTCCATTGGAGTTCCTATGTGCTCTCTGTAGGACCAGATAACATATGCGCCGCTCTTTGCTTTTATATAGGTCATATCAAGAGTGATGGGGCCCTCTGCCAGCGGCGAACCGTCCTTCTTTACCACTCTCACCGGGTCTTCCCAGGCGGCCGGATCAGTGATGCTCATGCCTTTCTTTTTCCGCATGAGATGACACTGTGGTCCCCACATATGTCCGCTCACTGCAAAAAGAATGTACAGTTCCCCGCCTATAACATGAAACTCCGGAGCCCAGAAGGTCTGCTCAAGTCCTCTGTCCGGATCGAAGGGCAGGATCAGATGTTCCTTGATGCCGGCCTTAAACAGGTCTTGAACTTCCGAGGCTTCCCTGACATACAGTCCTATATCATTGAGATTGTCGTTGGTGGAGATATAATACCATTTATCCTCCCACCTGAATATCACCGGATCGCCGTAGCCCTCCACCAGAGGGAACTTAAAGCGCTGCTGCCGGATATGGCCGGTGATCTTATACTCTCCCGGTTTATTAAAATCAATATCACCCGGATCCCACCGAACTTTTTTGGCCCTTACGGAACCGTCACTGTAGGATAGGGTTGCGCATAAGCTTGCAAGTTTATCGGGTACACAGTCGCCTGCGGTCCCTTTCGCGGGAACCGTAACTTCCGTGGGGAGGGACACCCCGGTGAAGGTGATGGGATTCCAGTATTTTTTTGCTCTTTCGATGATTACGGGATCGGGACTTACAGAATCCCCCACTGCATAAATCCTTAAATCCGCCGCTGAGATCCTAGCCTCTTCACTGAATCCGACAAGATCCTTTGTCTTCCAGAAAAGAAGATCGTCTCTCATCCTTTCATCGGGCTTGCCGTTTTCGTAAACTCTTTTGGCAACGATCCCTATGGTACCGTCCGGCATAAAGAATATTTTGGGATCACTGACTCCCAAAGGCTCGATGGTGTTGTCGCTCCTTACCTGCCCTTTTGCGAAGAGAATACCGCAATCCCGATTAAGAGGTTGTCTCTCCCCATCTTCGGAGATCACCGCAAAATGAACACTCCTCGCCAGCCCCTCCGGATATGCCTCAGGGTCGACTTCCCTTGTATATACACATATCTTCTCGCTCATTACTTAACTCCCCTTACAGTTTTTATGTGTCACCGCTTTTGAACGATCTTTGTATATCACACATTCACTATCTTAAGAGTCTGCTCCACACCCTGCAGATGTTCTTTGCATTTGGTTGCAAGTACGGTGCCCTCATTGTAAAGGCGAATGGAGTCGTCCAGGGAAATGTCGGACTCCGAAAGTCTGTTGTTTATCTCTTCAAGCTTGTTCAAAGCCTCGTCAATGTTAAATTCTTCTTTGTTGTCCGCTTCAGGATTTTTCTTTGCCATGGCAATCTCCTTTATATTCGGGCCGTGCCGTAAAAGCACGATCCCCGGCATCAGTTTTCTTCTGTCTTTTTAACTTCCGTCACGATCGTTCCGTCATGGATCCGCACCGTCAGTTCAGCTCCCGGAGCCACATCCTTTACTGTGGTAACCGGCCTGTCACCGGTAGTGATGTAACCGAATCCCTTAACAAGTTTGGCTGTGGGAGACAGTCCGTGCAGTCTCGCCGTCAACACTTCGAACCTATTCTTTTTGCCGTTATACACAAGCCGCATCCTCTGGATCAGCCCGTCTGACAGAGCCGCAAGCCTGTCCTTTCGCTCTTTGAGCTTCCTTACGGGATCGTGGGCGTCAAGCCTTGCTTTCTGGGTGTTTAATCTTTCAAAACGCTTCTGAAGGCCAAACCTCATGTTGGTAACTATCCCGCGCCTCAGGATCTCTATATGCTCAAGCACCGACATAACATCCGGAAATGCTTCATTAGCTGCCTGTGTGGGCGTGGGAACTCTTAAGTCGGCGACATAGTCTACCAGTGACCAGTTTCCTTCATGCCCCACCGCCGAAATGATGGGAGTACGGGCGTTAAAAACGGTACGCACAAGTTCCTCGTCATTGTAGGCCGACAATTCCTCGTCGGATCCGCCGCCGCGGCCCACGATAATGGTATCAAGTCCCAGTTCATCCAGTGCTTTGATACCCTTGATTATGGTCCTTACGGCATTCTCACCCTGCACGTTAACATGGTACAGATAACGCTCCACGTAAGGATTCCTTGCTTTGGCCACCTTTTCGATATCCTTTATGGTCTGTCCGTCCTTGGAAGTGATGATACCCACCTTCTTGGGAAAGAGAGGGATCTCCTTCTTGTACATTGGGTCAAAAACACCTTCTGACTCCAGTTTTTCTTTGAGCTTAAGGAGCGCCAGAGCCGCAGCCCCCTGTCCCATATCGGTTATATCCCGTACTATGAGACTGCTGCTGCCGTTTGGCTCGTAAAAAGCAAGATAGCCTATGATGGCCACCTGCTTGCCCTTGGCGAAATCAAATTTCAGCCTTGTTTCCGCCACCTGACGCCACATCTTGCAGTCAAGTCTGGAAAAATCGTCCTTGATGGCAAAATAGTAATGTCCGTTGGAAGGAGTGCTGAAGTTGGTCACCTCGCCCTTGACCATGATACATCGGAAACTGTCGATATTCTCGATGGTCTCACCGATCTCACGGTTTACTTCGGTAACGCTTTTGTAAGCTTTAAAGGGGTCATCCGCCACCACGTCGATGCTTAAGTTTCGGCCGTCTGCGGGATTCACCGTATCATAGGTGATCTCACCCTGATACCAGCGCTTTAATCCCTCCGGCAGCTCATCTCCCTCGTAAAACCAGTATCTGTCCACATAATTCCAGCGTGCGCCCAGCGCTTTGGCACGTTCTTTTTCGGAAAAAGAAACATTGAGTCTGTAATGCACTTAACCCTCCAATACGGCATATCCGTAAGGCTGTAACTTATTATCCTTCAATGCTCCGGACAGGACCCTGAACCTGTCCGAAATATCCGTCTTCTTTTCTTCATCGGTGTGATTAAGGATGAAGATCCATTTTTTGCCGTTCTTTTCCCTGGAAGTCACTTCCACACCTGCGGGGACCTTGATGTCTGAACCTTCGACAGATCCCGTACCGGTTTCTTTTGCAAGCATATCAACGATGGCTTCCATAAGGGATTCCGAGGGCTCGCAGCCCACATACCAGGCCTTACCCTCTCCAAGGGAATTGACGGTCACCGCAGGGGTTTCTTCGTAGGATTCCCCGTCATAATCAAAGACAGGCTCTGCGCCTTTAAGGGTAATGATATCCGCCCATTTTGAGGCGCATAATCCGTTGCCCGCAGTCTTTGAGCAGGTATCGCACGAAGCATCCCGGTTATCCTCCGACCCGGAAACACTCTTTACCGGCACGCAGACACTTCCCAAAGGATCGTATTCTTCCACTGTAATACCCAGTAACCCCGAGAATACTCCCGGCAGAGGACCTTCAGCGTAACAAAGGTTATTCCTTTCTTTGACTCCGGCGCGCATGGTCAGCACCAGATTACCGCCCTGTTTTACGTATTTTTCGTAGTGTGCCGCAAGGTCCGGATCCGCCAGATACTGCAGGGGTGCAATAACGACCTTATATCCCGAAAGGTCATCATCCTCCCTGACAAAATCCACGGGAATGTTCTTATGGTGAAAAGCCTTGTAGTACTTTATCAGCTGGCCGTAATAGTTAAGACCCTGTACGTTGGGCTGTATATCAAAAGCCCAGCCCTGCTCGTAGGAACGGACAATAGCCGCTTTGACCACGGGCATGGCCCCTTCCATATCCTTCATGACAGGTGTCATGTCCTTGATAAGCCTGCCGATCTCTTCGTAGGTCTTGCCCGGGATTCCGGAGTGAGGCAGTATTCCGTGCCAGTACTGTTCCGTTCCCCCAAGACAGCTTCTCCACCTGAAAAATACCACGGTGTCCGCACCGTGAGCCACGGAATCCACTGCCCAGAGCGGGACCTGGCCGGGAGCGGGCTTACGTCCCATTATCTCCCATCCGGTAACGGAGGATTGCTGCTCCATGATCCAGAAGGGTGCCTTGCACACGCCTCTGATACCGTCAAGCTCCACCCCTATCTCAAAAGGTTCAAGGGAGTGATCGCGCCAGTATCCGAAGGGATAAAGATCGTGACAAACAAAATCAAGCTGCTTTGAAAGATCGTAGTAGCTTACTATATCGGAAAAGCCCATGCAGTTATGGGTTATAAAATGCTCTTTGGGAACAATGGAGCGTATGATATCCGTCTGGACCTTTGAAAAGTCGCAGATAAGATCCGAATGGAACCGTTTCCAGTCAAGGACCTGTGAGGGATTTGCTCCGCAGGGAGTTTTCACCGGAGGATATACTTCCGAAAAGTCGTTGTATTCCTGACTCCAGAAATAGGTTCCCCAGGCTTTGTTCAGTTCGTCAACGGAACCGTATCTCTTTGCAAGCCACTTTTGAAAGGAGGTCTTGCAGCTGTCGCACATACAAAGATCGTAATGGCTGTTTCCGAACTCGTTGTCGATCTGCCATCCCACCACGCCGGGATTGTCTTTGAAATGCTCCGCCATGGCAGTGACCATCTTTTTCACATACTCTCTGTATACGGGATTTGACTGGCAGTCGTGGTGACGGCCGCCGAAACCTCTTGTGATCCCGTCGGGACCCACAGGCTGGATCTTTGGATGCTTTCTTATCATCCATGCGGGCGGTGCCGCAGAAGGAGTCCCGAGAACGGAGACGATCCCTTCTTTCCTTAGGATATCGATAGCCCTGTCCAGCCACTCAAAATCGTAGTGACCTTCCTCCGGCTCCATTTTGTGCCAGGAAAACTCGGCCATGCGCACCACCTTAAGGCCAAGTTCCTTCATAAGTTTTGCGTCCATCGGCCATCTTTGCTCCGGCCAGTGCTCAGGATAGTAATCTGCTCCGAACTGATAGTTTTTCATCGTCGGTTCCCCCTTTGAGTCCTATTAAATACTATAACAGACTTTGGGATTTTTAGCACATTAACGTTAGGTTATGTTATAATTTTTATAATTTC
>JAEEGT010000185.1 GCA_016280465.1 Lachnospiraceae bacterium
GCATAGTAAGGGCCTGCCAACAGATAGGTGGATACGTTGTAACTGTTGGAAGCAACGCTTGAAAAGCCCTCTGCCAAAGGTGAGGTGTTATTCATGAAGCCGTTAACATCGATGGACTTGACACCGGAAGGAACCACAAGGTGAAGAGCCGCGTTAACAAGCTTGGTCTCATCGTTATTGATCGAATATGTATAGGAGACATTACCGGAAGAATCAAGTTCTTCCACGCCCAGCTTGTTATATCTTTCCGTAAGGGAGTGAACCGTCTCGGCAGGATTAAGGCCAAGGCTTGTGGAAATGGCGTCTATCTGATCGTAATGTACATAATCCACCAAAGTAGGTAAGCCATTTCTGTTATCAACGATAACAGTCTGGAAATCCGGGAATCCGGTGGTGTAGCATACTCTGGTACCGTTTCTCTCATCTACATAGTTATCAAGCTGCATAGCCCACTTGAAGGGGCCGTAACTTTCATCGATACCGCCTTCAAAAGTAAGTTTGCTTGCACCGGTACTGAATGCCTCGGCTCCTATTCCCTCAAGAGGGAAGGAAGAAAAACCACCCTTGGGAGCGTCAAACTTGACATAGGTCAGTCTGTTACAGTTTTTGAAGGCACCGGTGCCGATCTCCGTAACACCGGATCCGATATTGACTCTTACAAGATTAGGACAGTTGGCAAAGGCACTGTCTCCGATCTTGGTAACGGAATTTCCGATGGTGACGGTTTCCAAAAGATCACAGCCCGAAAATGCATTGGCTGCTATTTCGGAAATGGTATCATCCTTAAATACCAGATTCTTTACTCTGTCCAAAAGTTCCTGAGCTTCCTGAGTAGCAAAACAGTTGCTGGAAATACCGGTAACCTTGGTATCACCCACATAGGTGGGAATGGTCATTGTATCGATGGTCGCGGGAACATTTTGAGGATCCGCATATACACAGGAAAGAAGCACACCCTTGTCATCGATGATAAAGATATAATCACCCTGACTCAATTCAACGTGCTCTCCCGTTGTATCGGTATAGATATAAGGTATGTCATTGCCAAGACCGCTCTTTAAGCCCCAGGTGGATTTTCTGGGCGATGCGATCTGTCCCGCACTGTTTGTGGCAGGTCCGTATACCCTGAATTCCTGTGTCTGAATGGTATCGAAAACAGTTCTCTGATCCGCGCCGGTTCCTATCTTTTCAAAGGAAACGTTACCGCAGGATCCGCCGCCGTCATTGGGGAAGGTAACGGACTGAAGATTGATACAGTTATAAAATACACCGCAGGGAAGAGTAACCGCCGAAGTACGGCCGTAATCCGCAGGCATGGTGATGGTCCTTAAGTTGGTCCTGCCTGCAAGTACAAAATTACCGATTCCATTAACCCCACCGGAAGCAGTATGGATCTTGCATGAGTGACTTCCGGTAATGTGATCGGGGAAGGTAAAGTTTGTAAGGGTACCGGTCACACCTTTGTTGACTGCAAAAGCAGCATTACCGATACGGTTGATCTTATCGGAAAAGGTTACATTTGAAAGAGCTATGCAGTCATAGAATGCAAAGTCATCAATATCACAGTTACTCTGATTGATGGCGGACAGATCAAGAGTTGACAAAGCCGTACAATCTGCAAAAGCACCGGGTCCGATATAAGAAATGGACTGCGGAAGGGCTACAGATGTCAAGCTGTTACATCCGTAGAAAGCTTCTGTTCCGATGTTAACGGTGGCATCACTCAGGGTAATATTCTTTAACTTGGTACAGTTCTTGTACGCTCTGTTACCGATATCCTCAACGTTGTCGAAATTAATGGACTCAACGAAGGAATTGGCAAAAGCTTCATCCCCGATGTATTTTAACTCACCGGCAAGCTTAAGATTTGTTACGTTGGAAGTATTTGCAAAAGCACGGTCACCGATACCCAGGATCGCAGTCCATGAACTTCCCACAAATCCCAGTGAATCATTGACTCTGTTATGGTTGGCTGCGGCATTGGGCTCACCCTGAGGCATCCATATAAACTGCTGGGGAGTCTGAGCTCCGTTTCTTGAGTCTATAACGGAAGTAAGGGTATAGGTTCTGGACATGGCTGTGCCGCCCAGCTCATCATTGTAATAAGGCTGACCTTCCAGGAAAAATTTCTGCTTGTTTCCGATGGTCATATCCGCAACCCAGAAATCCTGCTCGGGAGCAGAACCGGCAGGTGCGACAGGTGTGGGCGGCTGACCGGGTGGAGTGACTCCGGGGCCGGGCTGAGGTTCTGTGGCGGGATCCGGATCGGCTCCGGTTGCCCATGCTTCATGAGCGGTAACATAAGCCTGCCAGGCATCAGATTTTGCCTGCCATGCTGTCTGCTCGGTTACATAAGCATTATAAGCATCATCTCTTGCCTTCCATGCTTCATAAGCGGTTTTATAATTTTGAAAATCGGTGGGCCAGTAAGTAGCCACCACGTCCTGAACAGAACCCAGTGAGGGCATATCCTCTATGGAAGAAAGGTGATAATTGGAAAGAACATTAACTGTGGGAGTTGCCGAGCCGGGATTTCTCTGTATGGTGGCATAGTTGCTTGAATTTGTCGCCGCATCGGCATGAGCCTGATAGAAGGCGTCATAAAATGCGGTTTCCACAACCATGTAATCAAGAGGAAGCGAAGCCTTGATCTCCAGTTCGCCCTTGTTATAAAGAGAATTGTATTCACATATGATACCGCGGCCGCCAATGGTATAAACCTTAAACTGCCACATGATCTCATAAGAACCGTCCGAAAGCTTCGTTACGGTCTTGGTCTCATAGATGGAAGGGGCCGGAGAAATATTATTAACGTCAAGTTCGATGCCCGACAGATTGGTATCAAGTACAGAAAGGTCTGTTTCATCCGCATCCTGCACACCGTAGTCATAACTTACATTTGCAGTGGTATAAACGGGATCCACTTGCGCCCTTGTGGGTGCGGCAGGTATCAAAGCCACCACAAGAGCACTTGCAAGGCATATACCCGAAAGTGTCTTTCGTATCGTCCTTTTAAGTTTTCTGGACATTTTCTTCTTGCCTGATCTTAAAGCCATGTGTGTTTCCTCCCTAAGGTCGATTTAATCGATCCTCTTGCAAACAACAACAAATCTTCCGTTCTTCTCCTGATAATCACAGGTGGAAAGTGTTAAAAGCCTGTCACCGTAAGTGGCGGTGACTCCCGTATCTATGAGGGAGATCTCCGACATCTCCTCCATGTAGGAATCAAATTCCTCGGGGGAATTTGCATCAATGAACTGATAATACTTAAAAGCAACCTGATCCGAGGAATAAACTCTCGATCTGAAGGCATACATCACTTCATAGGTGCCCTTCTCGTATATGGTATCAAACTTAACTATCTTGTGCTTTTGGTAGTAATCCTCGTTGGCATACTTTATGAGTGAAGCAAACATCTTGCCGGACTTCATATGGTGACCGTACAGGATGAAATTGGTATTACCGAGGATTATGTCGCAGGCGGCATCCAGAAAGATGCAGCCGTTCTTGTCTTCTTTAAGGTCGAAATTGTGTTTAAGATAATACTCGTTGTCCTCGGTCTGCATGACCGGATAATCGATAACCGTATCATCAATGGTGAGCCATCCCACCATACTCTTGTTCTTGTTGTAAAGAGCCTTATATTCATCAAGGATATCCGGTATCACCACATCAGGCGCGTAGTTTCTGGAGATCACGGGCTTAACGGAGATAACCTCGGCCCAGTCCATTTCCTTAAGTGATGATAAGGTTTCCGAAGTCTCATCCACAAGATGGGCGTTGTGATAATATATGGCAAAATACCCTAAAGACCCGAAAGCAATAAGTAAGAGCACAACAACAACCGCATTCCTGATGCGGTTTTGCTTTTTTATCTCCTTCAGAACTTCTTTGCTTATGGGTCCGACTTCAGACCTGTCGTTCTTTTGCTTGCCGGTCTTCTTTCCAACCGAACCCGACTTTGAAGGCTTTGCCGCCTTTAGTATGGGCTTCCCTGCCTTTTTCCCGGAGACCGGAGCACCTGCTCCTTCCCCTTCGAAAGTTCCGTCTTTTATTTTTTGATAGAGCTCATATATATAATCGTCAAAATTATCGCCAACTTTAGTCTTAAAGCGATAATTTCTTATTTCACGGTATAATTTTTCTACATCCGAAGGGTTTTTAAGATCATATCTTGCCTTGATCTCATCGATGACCTGCTTATCTTCAAGCGCAAGCTCGTAATCGGCCCTGGATGCAAATCCTTCCCCGTCAACAAAAAGCATATTTACACATTCCGCCTAATTATATTAACACTCTACTTTATTTTACTATATCTTGAAATTTTTACAAGCATTAAATCAAGATATTGTAAATATATGGAGTGCGTTTCCTTCCGTTTTTAAAACAAAAAAGCCGCATATGCTGCGGCTTCCCTGCTCAATATTTATTTTCCGGTATAAAATACCGTTTAAATGCGATCCGTCAATTAAACATTATCAAAGACGGGTTTACAGAGAATTAATGACGTCGATAACTTCACTGTAGGCTTCTTTGACTTCGGACATATCCTCAACGGGGACATCAAGACTCCCCGCCCTGAAGACTTCCGTTATCTCCTTCACATCGGAATAAAGTCTCATAAAGCCAAGATTTCCTGAAACACCTTTAAGGGAATGAGCCGCCTCAAAGGCATCCGTTACATTGCTTTCTTCAAAAGCCCTGACCATGTCATCGAAGGAATTGCCCGAAACAAACTTATGCAGGCATTTAAGATAAAGTTCTTCATTGTCGGCAAATCGTTCCAGTACCTCGTCAAAGTCAACAGACAGTCTGTTAAGCGCCGTTTTTTGATCTTCAGTCATCATAACCCTCCCAAGTTTAAAATCAGAATCTCAATACAGCAAAAGAAAGTGCGGGCAGATCAAGGCGGTTACCCTTAACCTCTTTGTCCGTCACACCGACTCTCTCCCTGTCAGTGATAAGATTGCAGGCATCCTTGCAGTCACCGGTAAGAACACTCAGCTTATAAGCCGACACATTCTCCGGAAGTTCCAATAAAACACTCTCTTCTTTGGAGTTTACAACCTTAAGGATCGTATCGGAGGCAGTTTCGTCAAAGCTTGCGGTCACATAAATTCCGTCCGCTCTCAGTTCTTTGAGGTTGTCAACGGAAAGGGTCTTGTCTCCCATGTTGGAAGAAAACAGCTTCTGCACATAGTAACTGGGGGTACCGTAAGCATTCTCGGGATCGAACCAGATCATGTCAGGTGCCCACTGGGCATAATTTACTCTTGCAAAAAGAGGTGCATAGGAAGCAAGTACCACTACATCGGCATTTCTCTCAACACCCGTCAGGAATGCAGCCTCGGAAAGTGCTCCCCAGAGAGTATTTGAGTCGGGCATATTGAATCCGCTCTTTGGATGAGCCGCATACTCTCCGCTGAATACCTTGATCTTGCGGTCATAATCATCATAGAACTCATTATGCTCAAAGAGCCATTCCGGCTTTACATAGTAATGTTCGTCAATGGCGTATACAAAGTTTTCTTTGTCCTTGTTTTTACGATAAAAGTCCCAGGCAGCCGTGTACTTCTCACTTGTGATATCGGGGCCGGCGGAGCCTATGAGTTTTATTCCGGGATACTTTGCATGGATCGCTCTTTCAAAGGCTTCGTAGCGCTCAAAGAAGTCCGCTCTCTCCGTCTGCCACTGTTCGTTACCGATACCCAAAAGTTCAAGGTTAAAGGGTTCTTTGTGTCCCATTTGTGCGCGAACCGATCCCCACTCCGAATCCGCATCACCGTTGGCAAATTCTATCAGATCCAGGGCATCCTTAACAAAGTTCTTAAATTCCTCACTTTCGATGGATACCATTTCGGTGGACATATACTGGCAGGCAAAGCCTACGTTAAGTACGGGAAGTGCCTTGGCGCCGATAGCTTCGCAAAGAAGAAAATATTCATAAAAGCCAAGTCCCAGTGTCTGATTGTACCAGGCATAATCGCTCTCAAAATTGTTTCTCTTTGAATTACCGTGAACGGCCCAGCGATTCCAATTGGTCTTACGCTCCCAGGTGGGCTTTAAGGAATCCTTGTATCTGTAGCGGTTCTGAAGAGTGTTACCCTCAACGATACAACCTCCGGGGAATCTTAAAAATCCCGGTTTAAGACCCTTTAAAAGTTCAAACAGATCCTTTCTGAAAATACCCATGACAGCATCATCGGGAATAAGTGAAACATAGGCAAATTCAACACAGCCCGGCTTATCGAGGAGCAGGTGGAATTCAGCGCCCTTCACATCCTCTTCGGCGGTAAAGAAAGTATAGTACATCTTCCAGAAATTGTATTTTTCGTCTCTGAAATCGGATGAAGAAATCAAAGTCTCTGCAAAGATCTTTCCGTCCTTGTTGGCTCTTATCACGAAATTGCCGTCAAAAGCTTTGTTCCTTGCCCAGAATAATATGTTGTACTTTGCACCCTTCTTAAGGCACAGTCCTTCATAGGCTTTGTTCCTGATGCCGGCCTTCTCGGTGTAGGTCTTGACCCTGGCATAATCAGGATTTTCTTCCGTCAGGGAACTGCCGGAAACCACCTTGAAATAACCGTCGGCACCGGTAAAGCTCCAGCCGTAATCGCCTGCGGGAACCGTATAATAATCGTTCCAGTCTCCCACGGTCTTTACAAAAGAAAAAGATCTGTTTTCGATCATCTCGGCATAAAGTCCGCCATCGGCCGCATAGTTTATGTCTTCAAAAAACAGACCGATCATATTTCTGTTGATCTTTCTCGACTCATTGTCCTTTAATACTATCTTCATAGAATACCTCTTTGGTTTTGATAAAAACAGCTGCTTTTATCTTACAACAAAAGCAGCTGTTCGTATTATCCGTTTTAATCCAATATATTGAAAATCTTATCCTTCTGTATTGGATTCCGCAACCTTATCGGCACGTTCCTTAACCTGAGCTTCCTGAATATCGCTGGGAGCCTGCTCGTAGCGGTCGAAGGAATATTCGAATTCTCCGCGGCCACCGGTCATGGAGCGAAGGTCTGTGCAGTATCCAGTAAGGCTCATCATGGGAACATTGGCTTCGATGACCTGCTTTCCTCCGGCAATGGGGTTCATGCCGAGTACACGTCCGCGACGCTTGTTAAGGTCGCCCATAACATCGCCGGTGTAAGCATCGGGAACGGTAACCTTTAAAGCGGCAATGGGCTCAAGAAGAACGGGTCCCGCTTCCATAAAGCCTTTCTTGAAGGCCTGGGAGGTTGCAACCTTGAAGGCCATTTCCGAAGAGTCTACAGGGTGATAGGAACCATCGTAAAGGATAGCCTTAACGCCCACAACGGGGTAAGCTGCAAGGGGTCCTCTCACAACGGATTCCTGAAGTCCCTTTTCAACTGCGGGGAAGTAGTTCTTGGGAACGGCACCGCCCACAACTTCTTCTGCAAATACGTAAGGAACGGAAATGTCATCGGCAGGCTCGAAACGCATCTTAACGTGACCGTACTGACCGTGTCCGCCGGACTGTTTCTTGTACTTATATTCCACGTCGGATTTCTTTTTGATGGTCTCACGGAATGCGATCTTGGGTTTCTCAAGGGTGATCTCAACCTTGTATTCGTTCTTAAGTCTGGAAGTAACGATATCAAGGTGCATGTCGCCCATACCGTAAAGAAGCATCTGTCCGTTGTCGGAATCGTTGACGTTCTTAAGGGTAAGATCCTCGTGCATCATCTTCTGTAAGGACTGGCTGATCTTATCCACATCACCCTTGTTGACGGGACGATATCTCATGTAGGTGTAGGGCTTGGAAACATCAAACATAGCGTATTTGATGGTATTTGCCTTGGTGGAAAGGGAGTTTCCGGTGCGGGCAGCGGTAAGCTTTGCAATAGCACCGATATCACCTGCGTGAAGCTCGGCAACTTCAATAGGCTTGTTGCCCTGAAGGGTATAGAGCTTGCCAACCTTCTCTTCCACGTCCTTATCGATGTTATAGATCATATCATCGGGTTTAAATACACCGGAACAGATCTTGATAAGGGAATACTTACCGATGAAGGGATCCACGATGGTCTTGAATACAAATGCGGATTTAGCCTTGGAAAAATCGTAGTCAGCCTGGAAGATTTCATTGGTCTTAGTGCTGATACCTGCGATCTTGCAGTTCTCGGGGCTGGGGAAGTACTTAACGATATCATCGAGCAAAGTATAGATACCATAGCAAAGAAGGCTTGAACCCATGGTCATGGGAACGACGCTTCCATCCTGGATATTTGCACGAAGAGCGGAACGGATCTCGGCTTCGGAGAATGTCTCTCCCGCAAAATAACGATCCATAAACTCTTCACTGGTCTCTGCTACTGTCTCAAGAAGAGTATCCCTGTAAAGCTTAAGGTTCTCCTTGGAATATTCGGGAACAGGCATCTCAACCGCATCCTTGCCCTGCCACTTATTGGCGGTTTCGGAAATAACGTTGACATAGCCTATGAGTTTTTCATTTTCACGGATGGGAAGATGGAAAGGAGCCATTCTCTTTCCGTACTTCTCCGTCATGGTCTCAACAACGTTCTTAAAGGAAGCATTGTCAAGATCCATATCGGTAACGAATACCATTCTGGGAAGCTTGTACTTCTCGCAGATCTCCCATGCCTTCTCCGTACCCACTTCGACTCCGGACTTACCTGAAACCACGATAATGGCAGCATCGGCAGCAGCAACGGCTTCCTCAACCTCACCAACAAAATCGAAATAACCGGGGGTATCGAGAACGTTTATCTTAACGCCTTCCCACTCCAAAGGGATAAGGGATGTGCTGATGGAGAAATGACGCTTCTGTTCTTCTTTACCAAAATCGCTTATGGTATTTTCATCATCGATCTTGCCCATACGGGATGTTAATCCTGCAAGATAAGCCATAGCCTCGGCAAGACTTGTCTTACCGCAGCCGCCGTGTCCCAAAAGAACCACGTTACGGATTTTGTCCGTTGTGTAAACATTCATAAGTACCTTCCTCCAATACGAGACTTTTTGAGCGAATTTCCACAAACGAATTTTGGAAATAAAATCACTCATGGTTATATTTTACAAGACACCATGGTTATTTACAAGTAAATTGTGCAGAAAATATAAAAATTTCGAATAAAAAATGAGACGGGTAAGTCCCGTCTCATTATCTCAATGCATAATATCAAAAAGCATTACACTATCTGTTGTTCTGTGCTTCCACCGTCTGGTAGGTCTCGATCCTGGCAGCATCCATTTCGGGCATGCCGATGAAAATTCCGCCGTAGCTGTACAAAGAATCCTTCTTCTCGATACGTACGATCTCAACAAAAGCATGGAGCACTTCCCTTGTCCAGATGGTAAGGTAAGTCTCATAAACCGCGCCGATGGTCAGAGCCTTGGAAGAAGTAAAGCCCACACCGGTCTTGGAAAGGTCCGTAACATCGATGGTAGCTTCCTCAACCTTGGAGCCGTCAAGACGCTTGATCAGGATCTTGGAAAGAAGTTCTGTTCTTTTGCTCTTTCTTTTCTCGCTCATATAATAACCTCCCTGGATCGGTATACACCGTCACAAACATTATAAAAAGAAAATCGCCTTTAGTAAACTACTTTGTGAATTTTGAGTAATCGGGCTTGTAATTCTGCTCCGCATCATGAACTTCGATGCCGAGATAATCCGCGATATAGCTGTAGTAGTCCGTATCCATTATGGCCTGGGAATATTTCCAGCGGGAATTTACAAGGGCCCGCATCTCCTTTATGTAATTCTCGGGGAGTTCTTCATCGGTAAACTGTACCACTTTGCCGGTACGGGAGTCATAGCTTGCCCTGTCGGTCATGAAACTCTTGTTATACATAAAAAGAACAAAACCTTCGGTCTCCCGGGAGAATATATCCCTGCCCATAAGCAGTCTTGAATCGTAGTCAAAGCCGAAAAGATTTAAAAGCGTGGGCAGTATATCATAACTGCAGCATACCTTGTCTACCACAACGGGCTCTTTGATGGCTTCGGACCAAAGAATCAGGTTGCTCTTATAAAGCTCGAAGTTTTCTTCAACCTTATGTCCTAAGATCTCAGAAAACTGGTCGTTGTCAAGACCATAAGGCCAGTGGTCACCGGTAAAGCAGATAACGGTACGATCGGCGATACCCTTCTCTTCCAGCTGTTTGATCAGATATTCAAGGGCACGGTCAAGTTCCATGTTGCAGGCTATATACGCTCTGCAGGCTTCGGAATAGGGAAGGTCCGCAACATCATCCTGATGGATCTTTGCACACCAGTTTCCGGTAAAGTTGTAATTCAGATGGCCGCTTACGGTCATGTAATAGATGTTGAAGATCTCGTCATCCAGGTAATCGGGAAGGGAGGCTTCCATCATATGAAGGTCCGAGGAAGGCCAGTGCTTGGGAATGATAAGTCCGTTCCCGACGCCCTTGTAATAATATCCCATGCCGGGATAGGTAATGTCTCTTCCGTAGTAGGCAAAATCATTGTCGTGGAAGGCACGGCTGGTGATGCCGTAGGTCCTGTTAAAGTAATTTCCCAGTGAGAAGGGCATGGAATTCTGTCCCACGATCTTAAAATTCTTGGCGCCACGGTTAGTGGGCACAAGGCTTGTGGAGCATACAAACTCTCCGTCGCTGGTGGAACCGCCGGTCCTTGGATTGTAGAAATTATTGAAAACAAAGCCTTCGTGGGTAAGTCTGTAAAGTGTGGGGGTGTGCTTTTCGTCTACCGCCAGATTACAGAATCCTTCCGCAGTAAGGAAAATAAGGTTAAAGCCTTTGAATATGCCTGTATATTCGTTCTTGTAGGAAGGCTCGACGGATGCAAAATATCTGTGGATCGCAGCCACGTTCTCGTTCTTTTCACTTTCCGCAAGACTTACAAAATCGATGTCCAGCATATTGGGACTTCTGTCGATCTCTTTGACGATA
>JAEEGT010000186.1 GCA_016280465.1 Lachnospiraceae bacterium
AAGTTCCTTGTAGTTGTCAACTTTTGCCTTGGATGCGGTATATACTACGAAATCAGGCTTGAAGTTAGCTTCTTCTTCAGCGGTGGGCTGGATGAACATGTTCTTTACGAAATGAGCCTGCCAAGCAACTTCCATCATGAAACGAACTGCCATACGGGTATCTTCGTTGGCGCCGCAGAAAGCATCAACAACGAAAAGTCTCTTGCCGGAAAGTTCCTTCTTTGCAAGTTCCTTAACGGTAGCCCAGGTCTTCTCGTCCATGGGGTGGTTGTCGTTCTTATACTCTTCGGAAGTCCACCATACGGTGTTCTTGGAGTTTTCATCCATAACGATGTATTTGTCTTTGGGGGAACGTCCTGTGTAGATACCTGTCATAACGTTCACGGTATCAAGTTCGGTAACCTTACCTACTTCGTAGCCGCTAAGACCTGCTTTGGTCTCTTCTTCGAACAGAAGCTCGTAAGAAGGGTTGTACACGATCTCAGGGGTATCGGTAATACCGTACTGGGTTAAATCGATTTTAGCCATATTTTTTCTCCTTATCTATTGTGAATTTTGTTGGTTCAAACAATCCGCAGATTATTATAATAAACGGCTGTTAAAAAATCAATAAAAATATCGTCGTGTTCCGCAGAAACTAGAGTGGAGCGGTAACTTCCTCAAGCCATTTAAGCTCGTCTCCCTCAAAATACTTTGAAGTCTTCTCGAATACGGCTTTGTGGTAGGCATTAACTCTCTCGATATCCTTCTCGGAAAGATATTTTTTGTCCAGAAGATCTCTGTCTATGGGAGTATAGGTCAGATGCTCGAATCCCATAAACTGACCGTCTCCGTTATTTACGCCCTTCTTGCAAAGGATAACGTTCTCGATACGGATACCGTGGCTTCCCTCGATGTAAACACCGGGTTCATCGGAAATGATCATTCCCTCTTCCAGCACGGCTTCTTTTACACCCTCCGCATATTTCCAGCGGAATCCGCAGGGACCTTCGTGAACGTTTAAGAAATAACCTACACCGTGACCGGTCCCGCACTTGTAGTCGATGTTTAACTCCCACAAAGGAAGTCTTGCCAGAATATCCAAATTCCTTCCGGTACAGCCGTAAAGGAATTTACCGTCCGCAAGAGCCAGCATTCCCGCAGCCACCTTGGAAAAATGCAGTTTTACCTCGTCGGAAACAGGGCCCAAAGCAAAGGTTCTGGTCACATCGGTGGTACCCTTTAAATACTGTCCGCCGGAATCCACCAGGAGCATGCCTTCGGGTTTACAAACACTGTAGCTTTCGGGAGTCGCGCTGTAATGCATCATGGCCGCATTGGGACCGTATCCCGAAATGGTGGGGAAAGAAAGCTCCACGAAGCCTTCGGTGTTCCTTCTGAGATCATCGATGTATTCAGCGGCGGAAAGCTCTGTGATCTCCGTCTTCCCGATGTTTTTCTTAAGCCAGTAACCAAGCTTTGTGACACATACGCTGTCAAGGATATAAGCTTCCTTAAGGCGTTTAAGCTCGGTTTCGTTCTTGATGGCCTTCATAAGGGTCGAAGGGTTTCTTTTGGAAACAAGGGCCGCTTTGCTCTCAAGGGTCTTTAAGCAGTAATAGTTAACCGCATCCTCATTAAGAAGCACCTTTCCCGAAACGGCAACATCCTTCAAGAATCCGTCCAGTTCAAAATAATCAAAGAGCCTGATGTTTACCTTGTTAAGGTATTCTTTCAATTCATCGGTCCATTCCGACTTCTGAAGGAAAAGAAAGGCCTCGTCCATGGTGATGTACATGTAGGAAAGAGCCACGGGATTGCACTCGATGTCCCTGCCGCGGATATTGGTTACCCACATGATGTCATCGAGGGAAGAAAGAAAATGTGCACTTGCTCCGAACTCTTTCATCTTCTCTCTTATGCGTGAAAGCTTGTGAGGTGTATCCTCACCGGTAATATCATCGGTAAGGACCATTACCTTGTGGGAAGGAAGATCGGGACGGTCCTCCCAGAGTTCTCCCGCAAGATCCCTGTCAAACACAAGGGATCCGCCCTTTTCAGCCACGATCTTTTCAAACTTGCGTCCGTAAGACGCGCTGACGGATTTTCCGTCAAAGAAAAGCTTCCCGCCCTCTTTAAAGTTATCCTTTAAAAATTCGGTAACGGTGGGAACCCCTGCTTCGCCCATGCGCATGAGTTCGACACCGGAACCTGCAAGTTCTCTCTCCGCCTGGATAAAGAATCTTCCGTCGGTCCACATCTTTGCTTCCGAATCACTTACAAGTAAAAAAGCATTTTCTCCGGTAAATCCGGTAAAATGCTCCCTGACCTTAAAGTAATCCGCCACATACTCGGAGCAATGATAATCATCACTGCTCATGAAATACCAGTCTGCTCCCGCTGCTTTCATGGAAGCTCGCAAATTTTTAAGTCTTTCTGCAACACTGCTCATTTATGCTAATAACCTCCGGTCATTTATTTACTGATTTAAGATCAGTGGATCTATGTTGGAAGCCCCGATCCTGTCGGCTCCGAGCTTTAAATACTCTTCCATGGCCTCTTTGGTGCGTACTCCCCCGGCTGCTTTGATCTTAACGTCTTTACCGATATTTGCGGCAAAGAGCTTAACATCCTCAAAGGTGGCACCTTGGGTTCCGAAGCCTGTGGAAGTCTTGATATAATCGGCTTTCGCATCCGTAACGCATTGGCAGAGCCTGATCTTTTCTTCGTCGGTAAGATAGCAAGTCTCGATGATGACCTTAAGGATGCGGCCGCTGCAGGCCTTTTTGATTGCCTCGATCTCCCGGGTCACAAGGTCGAATTCCCCGTTTTTAACGAAATTAACGTTAACAACCATATCGATCTCGGATGCACCCTCTTTAACTGCGGTTTTCGCCTCCGTAACCTTGCTTTCCGTAACGCTGTAACCCAGAGGAAAGCCGATAACGGTACAGATATTCAGACTGTCACCGTACTCTTTCTTTATCCTTGATACATAGCAGGGAGGCACACAGACCGAAGCGGTTTTGTATCTGACCGCTCCGTCGCACAGTTTCTTTATGTCTTCCCAGGTTGCCGTGGGCTTTAAGAGTGTGTAATCAACGTGTGAAAGTATCTCTTTGTCTGTCATGATCATCCCTTATAAATGAATTTTTTCTGTGCTTTGATGGTGATAACCGAATAGTAAACCACACCCACAAGATACGATAACTGAACAACAAGCATCAGATAGGGTGAAAACTGAATGAAATTGGCAAGTATCATCATGGCCGAGGATCCGGACAGAAGGATACCGAAAATGAGCCCTCTCGGAAACATATATTTAATATATGCTTCCTTGTCCATGTGCTTTTCAACGTCAAAGCGCTTGTTTACCAGGGTTGCGGGAATCTCGCCGCTTGCTTTCATCTTTATGATGGTGATGAGCAGGTACATGCCGCAGCCGAAAAGTATAAATTCAAGAAACATAACATACCCCTTTTATACGGATCAAAGTCCCAGATTACCCTCAACCTGTTTCTTCATCTCGGAAATCTCGCAGACAGTCTTGTGAACGACTTCGGCGGTCTTTAACTCGGAAACCGCTGCGGGAATTTCGGTGTTGGAAAGTTTTGAAAGTGTATCGATAAGTTCAAAATCCTCTCCGGATTCGTACTTTGAATCAATGGCCTTTAATACGGAACGAGCAAACTTGTAAGGGCTTGCGGTGGAAGCAACGATGGTCTTTGCTTTGTCCGAGGGATTTTCCTTAACGTACTTGTCGTAAGCCGCTGCTGCAACCGCCGTATGGGTATCGATCACATAGCCGTCGCCCTCGTAAAGATCGTGTATCTTCTTTGCGCACTCGGACCAGTTTGCAAACTCTCCGGTAAACTCACCTGAAATCTTGGAGAAGGTGTCGGAAATATCGTATTTTCCCTTGCTCTTAAGGCTTTCCATAAGTTCTTTGGTCTTCTGCGGATCACAGCCCGTATTGAGATATATAAGTCTTTCAAGGTTGGAAGAAATGAGGATATCCATGGAGGGTGAATCCGTCAGGATAAACTCGCGGTTCTTATCGTAAACGCCGTTTTTAAAGAAATCAAAAAGCACCTTGTTCTCGTTGGAGGCGCAGATCAGCATGTTAACGGGAAGTCCCATCTTCTTGGCATAGTAAGCTGCAAGGATGTTACCGAAGTTACCTGTGGGAACACAGATATTGATCTTCTCTCCCTCTTTGATGCGCTCTTCTTTTAACAGTTTTCCGTAAGCGTAAACATAATAAACGATCTGGGGTACAAGACGGCCTATATTGATGGAATTGGCACTGGAAAATCTGAAGCCCTTCTTTGCCATCCTGTCTTTAAGTTCGGCATCGCCGAAAAGTTCCTTGACCTTGGACTGGCAGTCGTCGAAATTGCCCTTAACTCCCACAACAAGAGTATTGGATTCCTTCTGGGTGACCATCTGCTTTTCCTGAACCTTGGAAACCCCGCCCTTGGGATAGAAAACGATTATCCTGGTGCCCTTTACTCCCGCAAAGCCCGCAAGAGCTGCCTTACCGGTATCTCCGCTGGTGGCTGTGAGGATAACGATCTCGCCGTCGGCCTTGTTCTTTTTCGCAGCGGTGGTCAAAAGATGGGGAAGGATGGAAAGGGCCATGTCTTTAAAGGCTATGGTCTTGCCGTGGAAAAGCTCCAGGTAGAAAACTCCGTCCGCTTCGGCGATAGGTGCGATCTCCTCGGTATCGAACTTGGAATCGTAGGCCTTGTTTATGCAGTCCTTAAGTTCCTCCTCCGTGTAGTCGGTAAGGAAATCCTTCATTACCGCATATGCGGTCTCCTTGTAGTCCATATCCGCAAGCTTTGAAAGGGAAACGGAAAGTTTGGGGAACTCGCAGGGAACAAACAGGCCTCCTTCATCGGAAAGGCCCTTTAATACAGCCTGTGAAGCCGTTATCTTAACATTTGCATCTCTTGTGCTTGTATAAAACATATAAATCTCCTTTATTCGGATCTATATGATCCCATCTGTTCGCAGTACATGTTTCATCTTATAAAGATAACCGAAAACCATTTTTTCTTCAACTGTTATTTATTATTTCCCGAGGATTTGATAGTATTGTCTATGGGAGAAACATATGGCGCTCAAAGGTGTATTTACAGACAAAAAGAAAAACGGCAGGCCCAATTACAGAGCCGGGATCACCGTCACCGGCAAGCACATCAGCCTCGGAAGCTATCCTTCGGAAAAGAAGGCCCACGAGGCTTACCTTTTTGCGGGTCAGCTTCTTAAGGACAGATCACTTACGATCCAGGATTATAAGAATTCCTGCCCTCTTATCTTTGAAAAATACGTGACCCTCATAAATCTTCGGGACAACAATATCTATTTTGCCACTCCCATCTATCTGTACAAAAGAGATTTCGGTTATTTTCTTTCTCCCGTAAGAGAGCTTAAGTTCGATATGGACGATCTGTTTTATTTTTCCCAGCACAAGATAATGGAGCGCGGAAACCATCTGTTCATCTCGGAATACGGCATGCAGACTTCTTTAAGGGAGCGCTTCGGGATAATGAGTTTTGCCGTGGAGGGAAGGGATTTTCTTTTCATAAACAAAGACGATCTGGATTACAGGCGTGAAAATCTCGAGATCATAAACCGATACCACGGAGTACGTCTCATCAAGACTCTTCGAAAGACAGTCTACAAGGCCGTTATACATCTTCGCTCCGACTATGTGGTGGGGAACTACCGGACGGAAAAAGAAGCCGCCATTGCTTATAACAAGGCGGCCGACATACTTATCAAAAACGGTTTTTCAAAAAACTTCATGCAAAACTATTTAGAGGACGTATCTCCAAGAGAATACGCCATGATCTATACTGATGTAGAGATATCGGAAAAGATCGAAAAGCTGACTCCCCAAACTACTTGATGGAATAGTCCGTGAAACAAATATCCATGGACACCATTCCCGCGATGCCGTCAATGCTTCCCTTGTTCGTGTATCTCCACATAGAAAATGTGTAGGGATAATCAGGGAAATCGGCGCCGGGATCCAAAAGCCAGGTGTCGTAATCACTGATCAGCTTGGTAAGATCGTATTTTGTGATGAGTCTGCTCTTGTCATCGCAGAGCATGGTCTTTAATCCCTTATCCCGCACCGTCTTCATGAACGCTATGGCGATCTTGGTCCGATCCTTTTTGGACAGGCCGTCGGCTCTGGATTTTTCACCTTTTACGGACTGCATCATAAAGGTTATTGGGTAAGTCACGCTGTAGGGTCCGAGGCTTGTGATAACAAGATTTGCTTCTTCCCTTGCTTCATCCTCGGTGACGGCCTGGGAAAGGAAATAGACGCCCACATCCAGCCCCGCATCGTTGGCCCGCTTAAGATTGTCGGTAAAGCTGTCATCAAGGTTAAGCTGCCCGGTCTGATAACCTCTGGAACCGGCTCTTAACATCACAAAATTGATGCCGGCTTTCTTTAACTTAACAAAATCCACATAGCCTTCATCCTTGGAAATATCCACTCCGAGGCGGCTCACAAGTCTGTCGTTCTCAAAGTATTTTAATTTTCCCGACTGATCCAGAAGATTCGTAAAATCATATTCATGCCTGGGAAGCTGCTGGTTTATGGCAACCCACTCTTCTGTCCCGTCGTCCTTTGTAATGAGGATGTGCTTACCGTCATTGGTCTCATCGGTCTCTTCCTCAATATGTTCCGGCACTTCGCCCTGTTCCGTGGCGGAAGCCGACTCTGAAACAGAGGATTCACGATCCTTGTACATGTTGTAAAAATCCAGATCGCTCACCGTATATTTGGGTTCCGATTCGGAAATAACAGAAACGATATCGCTGTGATCGTCAAAAGAAACCGTTGCGGGACTACTCTTTGAAGAAACCGGTCTCCGAAGACTGTTTTGGTTCGCAAAAAGCACAATAACGACAACAGCGACGATGGCAGTGATACTGCATATCGTCGCAATTACAACAGTCTTTCCTTTTTCTTCAAAATCCCTGTGTGATCTCATTGATTTCAGTACAGTTCTCCGATGGATTTTCTGGGGCACTTTTCTTTGCAGGTGCCGCAATTTACGCAGGCATCGTAATCTATGACGGCATTAAAGTTTTCAACCTTCACCGCATTGTTCTCGCAGTTTCTGACGCAAAGGCCGCAGCCCACACAGCTTACCTTACATTCCTTGGTGGCAACGGGTCCTTTGTCGGTATTCGAACATGCAACCGCATACTTGGCATTAAAGGGGATCAGTGATATCAGATGCTTGGGACAGGTCTCAACACACTTGCCGCAGGCTACGCATTTGTTCCTGTCCACAACGGCAACACCGTTCACAACATGGATCGCATCGAAATTGCAGACGGAAACACAGCTTCCGAAACCCAAACACCCCTGATTACAGGATTTGGGACCGCCTCCCGGCACGAAAGACAGCATACGGCAATCTTCCACGCCGTAATAATTGTAGTCGGAGGAAGTGTCTTCACAGGTGCCGCTGCAGGCCACAAAAGCAACCTTTTTAACGGTTTCTTCGGCTTCGGTACCCATGATGCCCGCGATCACTTTGGCAACGGCGGCACCGCCCACGGGACACTGATTGACTGCGGCTTCGCCCTTCGCAATGGCGGCGGCAAGGCCCGAGCATCCGGGATATCCGCAACCACCGCAGTTGTTGCCGGGAAGAGCCTTTAATATCTTTTCTTCACGTTCATCGACTTCGACCTTGAATGCTATACCGGCTATACCAAGAAAGATACCGATAAGGATACCAATGCCTCCGATGATGATAAGAGCTGTCAAAACAGCGGAAAAATCCATTTTCACACCTCCTACAGAAGTCCCGAAAAGCCGCAGAAGGCAATTGCCATAAGGCCTGCGGAAACAAGGACTATGGGCATACCCCTGAAGGGCTTGGGAATATCGTTGTACTGCATCTTCTCACGGATGCCCGCAAGGATAACGATGGCAATGGTAAAGCCCACCGCCGTGGCAAATCCGTTAATGGTACCTTCGAGAAGGGAATAATTCTTGGTCACATTGGTAAGGGCGATACCGAGTACCGCACAGTTGGTGGTAATAAGGGGCAGATACACACCCAGTGCCTTGTAAAGAGGCGGGATAAAACGCTTTAAGAACATCTCCACCAGCTGAACAAGGGCTGCGATAACAAGGATAAATACGATGGTCTTTAAGTATGTTATGTCGAATCTCACAAGAAGATGCTCATAAATGAGACCCGTTACGATACTTGAAAGAGTGATAACGAATATAACAGCGCCGCCCATTCCCAGGGCAGTCTTTATTTTCTTGGAAACTCCAAGGAAAGGACAAAGGCCCAGGAACTGGCTTAATACCACGTTATTGATGAGGGCGGAGCCGATAGCGATCAATATGAGATTCTTAATCATTGCTCTCCTCCTTTGCGGCATCATCGGCCTTGTTTAACATCTCTCTGGCCTTTTCCATTGCTTTTTTCTTCTTGCCGGGACGCTTCCCGGAAGGAAGCTCCCGCTTTATGGCTTTCTTGAAATCCGATATATCCCAAAGTTCCAGTTCCTCATCGGCTTCAAGACCGACGGTATCCGTTACTTCAGGCTTTGCAGGCTCGCCTGCAGGTTCTTCCTGCTCCTTATCAGGTTCGCTTTGCTCTGTTTCAGGTTCTTCTTTGACCTCAACAGATTCTTCTTCGTTCCTGTCATGTTCTTCACCGTCTTCTCTATATTCTTCGACAGCTTCAGAAGGCTCTCCGACAGCATCTTCCCGCAGGTCTTTATGTTCTTCGAACTCTTCTTCAGGCTCTTTGTCAGAGCCTTCAGATTCTGTATGCTCATGAACTTCCGAAGTGACAGAAGGCTCTTTATCAGGTTCTTCCTGCTTTTCTTCATTCTTTTCTTCGGGTTTTTCAGACTTGCCTTTAAATCTTTCTTTAAGTCCTTTTTGAAGCTTTGCAAAGGAAAAAGATTTCTTAGTACGGACATCTTTCTTGTCTTCCTCCTTGTTTTCCGTATCGGAAGGTTCTTCCGTTACAGCGGGCTCTTCGGCGGAAACCTGTTCAGCTTCGGAGACGGTTTCTTCGGAAACGTTTATTTCCGGTCCGTTATCGGGAACTTCCTCAACAGGTTCCGGGCTTTCCTCTTCGACCCTTGTCTCGGTCAAGGCAACTTTACATACCTTGTCGCATTCAAGACAGTTGTTGCCGCATCCGGACTGGATCTTGGACATGTCTTTACCGTGCTTATCCCCGATCTCCTTGACTTTGTTCTGGATAGCGGTCAAAAGAGCCAGTACAAAGAAGGCACCGGGAGCCATTACAAAAATGCTCACAGGTACGAAGCCGTCGGGCATGATATAGGTACCGAACACCTTGCCGGATCCCAAGATCTCACGAAAAGCTCCTATAAGTGTCAGGGCGAACGTAAAGCCCATACCCATGCCAAGTCCGTCAAACAAAGAAAGAAGGGCTGGATGGCTGTATGCGTAGCTTTCCGCACGGCCCAAGATGATACAGTTAACAACGATAAGGGGAATATAAAGCCCCAGCGCACTGTACAGAGAAGGGATGTATCCCTTCATCAACAGTTCCACAATGGTAACAAAAGATGCGATTATAACGATAAAAGCAGGTATCCTGATCTTGTCCGGAATGATCTTTCTCAGTAAAGAGATCAACAGGTTGCTCATGGCAAGGACAAGCATGGTGGATACGCCCATTCCCAGACCGTTAACAGCACTTGTGGTAACCGCCAGCGTGGGACACATGCCAAGCATGAGCACCAATGTGGGATTTTCCTTGTACATGCCGTTTAAAAGCCTTTCGGACAAGGCGCTAATCAGGCCATGGTTTTCTTCCATCTCGTGATTATTCATCCTTGACACCTCCTTCCAGGCTTTCTCTGAAGAATATAAGGGCAGCATTAACGCCGCCGGTGACCGCCCTGGATGTGATGGTGGCACTGCTGATGGCATCTATCTCATCCGAGGAAGAAGAACCGGACTTGGTTACCTTAAACTCATCCGCATGGCGATTCTTGAACTGGGGAGAAAGAACCTCATCGGCTCTCATGCCAAGGCCGGCAGTCTCGCTGATCTCTATGAAGGAAATGCCGTTTACGGTACCGTCCAGGGAAACACCCACGTAAAAATCTATATCGCCGCCGTAACCTTCGTGGCTCACAACTTCTATCACATAACCGAGAAGTTCACCGTTGCTTCCCAAAGCCTCGATACAGTCCTTGATATCCGCCCCGGAGAATTCAGCTTTGGTCTCGTCAGATATGACAACGGAATCCATCACGGACCCGGAAAAATCCGAGGCTGTTATAAACACTTTTTTGCAGGCGTTCTGTCTGGTCTTTAACTCCATTGCGGCTATGGGTTCCTTGGTCTTTTCGTATACAAGACCCAGGATACCGCCCGCCACCACCGTAATGGCAAGAATGATAAATGTATTCCTGATGAGTTCGATGATCTCATCCACAGTGACTCTTTTACCCGAACCGGAAGGTCTTTCCGACCTGCGGCGGGCCTTGTCCCCGCGCTTTGATGTTTTCTTTTCCAGAGCCTCTTCTTTCTTTCGCTCGGCCCGTTCTATCTCGGCTACGGATTTAAATACGTCCTTACTCAATGCGGGCACCTCCTTTGCCGAAGAATCTGGGTGCACAGGCCTTGTCGATCAAAGGTACCAGGAGGTTTGAAATGATGATGGCAAAAGAAACTCCTTCGGCAGAGGGTCCGAATACACGGAGCACCGCCGTAAGGACTCCCAGGATCAGGCCGTAAACAAACTGACCGGATTTCGTAACTGGTCTTGTCACATAATCCGTTGCCATGAAAAAGGCGCCCAGTACAAGTCCGCCACCGGCGAAGTGAGCTGCAAGGAAATAAGGATCGAAACCGTGACCGCCGAAAAGCCCCATGCAGATCAGGAAGGTTGCGATGTAAACAAAGGGAACCAGCAGATCGATGACACCGAAGATAACAAGGATGCAGGCACCGATCAAAAGAGCGATGACTGAGGTCTCACCGATGGTACCGGGGATGGTACCCTTGACCATGGAAATAAGATCAACGGATCCGCCCTGCTTTAAAAGTGCCAGAGGTGTGGCTTCCGAAACACCGTCAACGGAAAAATCCGTCATAATGGCAGCAAAGGAAATCACAAGAAAGCACCTTGCTCCGAGAGCCGGGTTCATGAAATTCTGACCAAGGCCTCCGAAAAGCATCTTAACAACGACGATGGCAAAGAAAGAACCCACAACGGCGATCCACCAGGGTGCAGACGGCGGAAGGTTCAAAGCCAGCAACAGGCCGGTGACCACAGCGGAAAAGTCACCCACGGTGATCTTTCTTCTGGTAATGAGTTCAAAGAAAAGTTCAAAAAGCACGGAACTTGCAACGCAGATTGCCATAAGCAAAAGCGCATTGAGTCCGAAATGATAGATGCCGAATCCAGCAGCGGGAAGTAAAGCCACAACAACAGTAAACATAAGGCTGCTGGTAGTGACTTTGGAGCGCGTATGAGGATTTGACGATACATTCAACAATCCGTTCACTCTTTCTCCCTCCCGGTTAACGTTTCTTTTTCGCAAGCAGGATCTTGCGCATTGATTTTATATTCTGGGTCAACAGTTTCTTTGCAGGGCAGACATAACTGCAGCATCCGCATTCCACGCATTCAAGACCGTGTTCTTCAAGAAAAGCCTCTTCATTGAAGTGAGCTGCGTGATCCGAAAGATTACCGGGGATCAGGCGGCTGGGGCATACGGCGGTACAGCGCCCGCAATTGATACAGGCCGTGGGCTCGACTTTGCTCACATCGTCCTCCGAAAGGCAGAGCAAGGCGGAAGCGGTTTTTGTGACAGGCACGTCAAGTCCGAACATGCAAAAGCCCATCATGGGTCCGCCGGATATAATCTTGACCGGTTCTTTCTTAAAGCCGCCGGCTTCATCAACAAGGTCCGAATACAGCGTTCCGATGGGAACTGAGAAGTTTCTCGGATATTTGATACAGTTGCCGGTAACGGTTACTATCCTTCGAAGAAGGGGCCGTCCGTTGTAGATGGCATTGGCCACGGCGTTGACGGTGTCTACGTTATTTACCACGCACCCCACATCAGCGGGAAGCAGCTTTGAATTCAGTTCCCTGCCGGTCACCGCATAGATCAGCTGACGCTCCGAACCCTGGGGATATTTGGTCTTCAATGCTTTGACCGTGATCCTGGGCTCTTCCTTGGTAAGGGCCTTGAAAATCTTGATACAATCGGGTTTATTGTCCTCGATGGCGATTATGCCGAGGGAATAAGGGAAAAGCTTAAGATAAACCTTGAGGCCCGAGATAAGGCTCTCCGGTTCTTCCACCATCTTTCGATAGTCGCTTGTAAGATACGGCTCGCACTCCGCGCCGTTAACGATAACATAATCTATCTTTGAAGGATCCTTCACGGAAACCTTTACATGAGTAGGGAAGCCCGCACCGCCCATTCCGACGATACCCGCTTCCCTGATCCTGTCGATGATCTCTTCCGAAGTCATGTCCGAAAGGGGCTTGACGGGCCATGCGGGAACATACTCATGCAGGCCGTCATTCTCAATGATAACGGACATTACTTTATTTCCGGTAACAACCCTTCTTTCCTCGATGGATTTCACCGTACCGGATACGGATGAATAAATGTGTGCGGAAACAAAGCCTTCCGCTTCTGCGATCCTCTGTCCCGCAAGTACCCTGTCACCCACGGAAACAACAGGCTTGGCAGGTGCCCCGATGTGCTGTGACAAAGGGTATACCAGATCGCTCTTGGGCTCGATCTCCTTTATCGGAATGCTCTTGGAAAGATCTTTTCCGTCAAAAGGGTGAATTCCGCCTCCAAACGTCAATTTAGCCATAAACTGTAACCCAACCTTCTCATATGACAACATAGTCATCATTTTTTATACTATTTAATAATACTATTTTTTTATATATGTGTCAAAAGAATAATCTTGTTATCACGGAGGAAAAATGATATGATTGAACAAGAAAATGACACGCGTGACTTTTTGAGGAATCAGACATGGAAATTATCAACCGCACCCTTGAAGACGTTAAATCTTCCTACAGATTCAGCGATACGGTCCCCCTCTCGGATTATCTCTACGTGGACATAGAGACCACGGGATTTACGCCCCGGACTTCAAAGCTTTACCTGATAGGCTGTGTCTTTTACAGAGACGACGTTTGGCAGACAACCCAGTTCTTTGCCGATAAATACTCGGACGAGCCTCTGATACTGGAGGAATTTTGCTTTTTCGCCAAGGATTTTAAATATCTGGTGCATTTTAACGGAAATACCTTCGATATTCCCTATCTCACTGCCAAATGCAAGGAATTCAATGTGGATTGTACCTTTTCTGAGCTTGGCGGAATAGATATATATAAGCGTATAGCTCCCTTAAGGAACTTCCTGAGACTGGAAAACTGCAAGCAGAAAACCCTTGAGAGATTCCTTGGCATTGACAGGGAGGACAGATTCTCCGGCGGCGATCTTATCGGGATCTATCACTCCTATGTATCAAATTCCGACAGTGAACTGAAAAGACTGTTGCTCCTTCATAACTTCGAAGACATAAAAGGTATGCCGGAAGTCTCAAAGGTTCTTTCCTACAGCGATCTTCTGAGTAAAGAACATACGGTGACCAAAGTATCTGCCAACCGCTACAACGATGAATCAGGTAACGAAAAGACGGAACTTCTTATATCCTTTGACATTGATGACCCCCTGCCGGTGCCGGTATCGTTTATTTATGATACCTGTTATTTTACCGGCGAAGGCAATCGCGGTTTTTTGAAGGTTCCTCTTTATACCGAGGAGATGAAATATTTCTACGCAAACCACAAAGACTACTACTATCTCCCCGACGAGGACATAGCGCTGCACAAATCCGTAGCTTCCTTTGTGGACAAAGCACACAGGGTCCAGGCCAAAGCAGCCAACTGTTACACAAGGAAGTATTCCGATTTTCTTCCCCAGTGGGATGTGTTGTTTACACCCTTCTTTAAACGGGATTATGAATCAAGGGATCTGTTTTTCGAACTTACGGATGAAGCAAAGACAGACAGGGAAATGTTTAAAAAATATGTATCTCACATATTGAACCATATGAGCATGTAAAAAGCGGGAGCATTTGCTCCCGCCTGTTTTGTTTTATCAGGGTTTTTCGTAGTAGAAAGAATTCTTCCTTGCGTACCCGATCTCTTTGTAATTGATGATCTGCTCGGTGCTTCCGATAAAAAGAACACCGCTCTTTGAAAGAGAATCATTGAACTTCTTAAATACTTCTTCCTTGGCTTCCTCGGTGAAATAAATAAGCACGTTACGGCAGACTATCATGTGCATGTTTGTCGGATATTTGTCCTTGAGAAGATTATGCTGGCTGAAATCAACTCTTGACTTGATCTCATCGGAAATCTTGTAGGAAGGTCCGATCTTGGTGAAATATTTCTTTTTGAAATCATCGGGCACATTCTCGATGCTCTTCTCATTGTAAAGACCGGTCTTTGCTTTTTCCAGGATCTGCTTGTCAATATCCGTGGCCATGATCTTTATCTGATTGAGGGGAATGTGTCTGGAAAGAGCCATAACTAAGGAATAGGGCTCATCTCCCGTTGAGCATGCCGCGCTCCAGATCTTAAGATTCTTGCCGAACTTGTTTATAAGTTCGGGAATGATCTGCTTGTCCAGAAGATCCCACTGTTCGGGATTTCTGTAAAACTCGGAAACGTTGATGGTAAGATAACTTACAAATTCCTCAAAGGTCTCTTTATCGGTCTTAAGAGTCTTAACATACTCTTCATAACCGTCAACTTTACGTTTTTCGATAAGCGTATCGATACGCCTCTTCATCTGTTTCTCTTTGTAAGAGCTTAAGTCGATACTGGTGAGTGCAAATACCTCTTTTTTGAAACGTTCGTAATCGTATGCCATAACCTTCTCCTGTTCTGTATCATTTGTATGCGGTCAAACCCTGTAACCCTTGAAAAAGAAAATGGGCAGTCCCGCATGACTACCCATTATTTTAGCATATTTAACTTAACAAAGCATTAACTTACTTATCTTCGGAAGCCTCTGCTTCGCTGGCGATAACAGCATCGATGTCAACGCTTGCAACCTCTTCGTCGGAATCGGTCTTCTTAGGTTCATCGGGAGCTGTAAGAGCTCTGATGCTGATGCTGACTCTCTTCTCGTCAAGATTGAAATCAACGACCTTGGCAGTGATCACATCGCCAACCTTGAGAACGTCCGAAGGCTTCTCGATGTGTCCCTTGGTGATCTGGGATACATGAAGGAGTGCATCGATACCGGGCTCAAGTTCAACGAAAGCACCGAAATCAGCCATACGCATAACGGTTCCGGTAACCTCGGTTCCAACGGCATACTTCTCAGCTGCGTTGATCCAGGGATTGGTATCGTTGAATTTAAGGCTGAGTGCGATCTTCTTGTCGGAGATCTCTTTGATGAGAACCTTAAGCTTGTCGCCGGACTTGTAGGTCTTCTTGGGATTCTCAACTCTGCCCCAGCTCATCTCGGAGATGTGAAGCAGTCCGTCTATTCCGCCGAGATCGATGAATGCACCGAAATCGGTAACGTTCTTAACGGTTCCTTCAACAACATCGCCGGCCTTGATGGTGGAAAGGAGTTTTTCCTGTGCGGCTTCTTTTCTGGAAAGAAGGACTCTCTTGCGATCACCGATGAAACGACGCTTCTTGGGATTGTACTCGCTGATAACGAATTCGATCTCCTGACCTGCGTACTTGGAAAGATCCTTTTCATAGGTGTCGGATACAAGGCTTGCGGGGATGAAGACACGAACTTCATCAACAACTACGCAAACACCGCCCTCAAGAACCTGGGATACGGTAGCCTTTAATACTTCGCCGGACTCGGAAGCCTCTTCAAGCTTCTTGGAACCTCTCTCAAGAGCAAGTCTCTTGTAGGAAAGAAGAACCTGACCGTCGCCGTCATTGACCTTGATAACCTTAACGTCAAGAGTATCACCCACTTTAAGGGTCTTGGTAAGATCCACACTGGGATCGTTGCTGTATTCATACTTTGTAAGCACACCGTCGGACTTGTAGCCGATGTTCAAGATAGCCTCGCCGGGCTTAACATCGATTACGGTACCCTCAACAACCTCTCCCGAATGTATTGTTTTAAATGATGCTTCAAGCATCTGTTCAAAAGTCATTTCTGACATAACTTTGAACCTCCTCAATGATGTATTTTGGCGTTGAGGCTCCGGCTGTTATTCCGATAAGCCCGTCCACCTCGGGAAGATTACCCAAAACGTCCATGACGGTCTGCACAAACAGCGTGTTCTTGCACGCTCCGGCGCATATCTCGTACAGCTTTCTGCTGTTGGAGCTATGAGTATCACCTATCACGATCATGAGCTCGGCGCGCTTTGCCAGTTCCAATGCCTCGGTCTGGCGAACCTTCGTAGCGTCACAAATCGTGTTCATAACATATGTATTGTAACTGTTTTTTTCAAAATTTTCAACTAATTCTTGAAATTTATTGCGGTTAAAGGTTGTCTGGGACACTACGGTTATACGGTCATCACCGGAAAAAGAAATTTTCTCGAGATCTTCCGGATTTTCGGCAACGTATGTCTCACCCTCGCTCCACCCCACGATCCCCTCTACTTCGGGGTGTTTCGGGTTTCCTATCACCAGGATCTTATCCCCTGCCTTGCTTCTTTCTTCCACAATTGAGTGAATTCTCTTGACAAAAGGACAGGTGGCGTCCACCACCTCGTGTCCCGTCTCAAGGATCCCTTCGTAAACAGCCTTCGGAACCCCGTGGCTACGGATGATAACCTTGCCCTTGGGAAGGTTTTTAAGTTCCTCCACGGAAGAAACCACCTTAACGCCCCGCTTGGCAAAATCATCCACCACGGTGGCATTGTTTAAGATCGGGCCGTAAGTATATATGTTTCCGCCCTCTTTAAGTGCTTTTTCCAAAAAATCCACGCCCCGTCCCGCTCCGAAGCAAAACCCGGCATGTTCGGATACTTCAACTTCTCTCATGCTCATTTCCTGACTTTTTCAAACTCTGCGATTATGGCATTCTTAACTTCATCGATGGTCATGTAAGAACTGTCCACAAGGATGGCTTCGGGAACTCTCACAAGGGGCGAATTATCCCTGTGCATATCCCTGTAATCCCTTTCCTTGACCTCTTCCGTGATCTTTTCAAGATTGGCGGGCTGTCCCTTTGCTATGAGTTCATCGTAGCGGCGCTTTGCCCTGACGGAAACATCAGCATCCAGATATATCTTAAGATCCGCATGGGGAAGCACGCAGGAAGCTATGTCTCTTCCGTCCATGACAACATTTTCTTTTTCCCCAAGCTCCTGCTGAAGCTTCACCAGTTTCTCACGAATTCCCTTATAGACGGAAATGGTGCTGGCCATGTCTCCCACTTCCTGGGTTCTGATAAAGCCGTTAACATCCTCGCCGTTTAACATTACCACCTGGGCACCGTCTTTGTAGGTGATCTTAACATCCGCAGAGTCACAGGCCGAAACCACCTTGTCTTCGTTGCCCCCGTCGATCTTCTCTCTTATGCATAAAAGGGCCATGGCTCTGTACATGGCTCCGGTGTCCACATAGACAAAAGAAAGTTCCTTTGAAACAGCCTTTGCAATTGTGCTTTTTCCTGCTCCCGCAGGTCCGTCGATGGCTATCTGATAGCTCATATTATCCTCCTTACGCTTCCCTGTGTCCCGCACAGTACCCCGTTGACCAGGCGATCTGCAGGTTAAAGCCGCCGGTCATGGCATCAAGATCCAGGACCTCACCCGCGAAGAACAGCCCCTTCACAAGCTTTGATTCCATGGTCTTGGGATCTATTTCCTTCACATTGACACCGCCTCTGGTGATCACCGCCTCATTGATGGGTCTTGTGCCCGAAATACCGATTTTAAAGTCCTTTATGAGTCTGCAAAGATTATCCCGTTCTTCCCTTGTTACGGAATTTACCTGCTTTTCCGGATCTATCCCGCTCAAATGCACGATGACCGGGATCAATTTCTGGGGAAGCAACGCCGAAAGAGAGTTTTTAAACTGCCTGTTTATATTCTCCTCAAAATCCCTGAGCACCCGCCGGTCAAGAGACTGAAGATCCAGCCCCGGCTTAAGATCCAGTGAGACATAAGGTTCACGGCCCTTTCTTTTTTCAAGGTCGTAAAAAGAACTTGCGGAAAGAACCAGGGGACCCGATATGCCGAAATGGGTAAAAAGCATCTCTCCCGTTTCTTTATACACGCATTTTTCCTTGGAGATAAGCTTAAGTTCCGTGTTTTTTAGAGACAGTCCCTGAAGTTCCTCAATAAAGCCGTCCGGGGAAACAAGAGGCACCAGTGAGGGACTTGTTTCCGTCAGGCTGTGACCTGCCGATTCCGCAAATCCGTAGCCGTCTCCGTCGGACCCGGTGGTGGGATAAGAAAGACCGCCTGTGGCTACGATCACCTTGTCTGCTTTGATGATCTCTCCCTTTTCTGTCTTAACGCCGAGCGCACGTCCATCTTCAATAAGCAAAGAAGAAACCCTTGTATTGAGCCTGACGGTGACTCCCGCATTCTTTACCGCCCCGGAGACCGCTTTAATGATATCGGAAGAATGATCGGACACCGGGAAAACACGATTTCCGCGCTCAACCTTTAAGGGACACCCGTTCTTTTCGATAAGATCCATTACGGCTGTATTATCAAAAGCACTGAAGGCGCTGTACAAAAACTTGGGATTTCGGTTCACGTTCTTAAAAACCGTATCCATATCCGCCGCA
>JAEEGT010000187.1 GCA_016280465.1 Lachnospiraceae bacterium
CGAACCGTGACTGTCATTCTGGTTCAAAGAAAGATTTCGATAAGCCCCATACTCAAATTCGTAGGCGTAGCGCACGCTTAAATAGTGGCGGCTGCCGGTAAAGCTTACGGGGGAGTAGGAGGTTTTCTTTTCACCGAAGGGGATCTCGAAGGTAACGGGACCCGTGATGTAGTTAAGGGAATCTCCCAGAGTCTCATCGAATCTAAGCTTTATGAAGGCGGGATATTCGCTGAGAGAAAGGGTTATGACATCGCCGGGTGCATACTCTGCTTCGTAGACAAGGTCTGCCCGCTTGTCACCGGTGGCTTCCTTTAAGACTTTGCCTTCGGAATTTAGGATCTTTAGTGTGAAACTCATGGTTTCCTCCATTCATACCCGAGTTTAATTAAAGCCCAGATGTTTCTGCAAAAATCTCTTTATGAGGGTGATAACCGGGCCCAGCATAAATACCATCATCACCGTAACAATACCGACGGTGCTTCCCAGCAAAAATCCCATAAGGGTCATGAAGCCGTCCCAGGCGATACGGATCACCAGAAAGGGGATCTTCGGTAACTTTGATGAGATAATGGCCGGCACCGAATCGTAGGGTGACTGTCCCAGATCCACCGCCATGTAGGTGGAGGCTACGAACACAAACCACAAAAGCGCCGGGATCATGATCCAAACTCTGGTAGCAAAGGGCTCAAAGAACCCTTCCGGCAGAATCTTTGAAAAGACCCAGCCCGTAAAATCCGCGGAATACCCCACCAATATGGCATTGGCAAGGGTCCCGAGGCCTATCTGCTCCCGCCCGAAGGCAAGAACAAACATAAAAAGAATGATATTAAAGATCAAAAGTGTAGTGCCGAAATCCAGTCCGATCTTGTCTGCAATACCCAGATTCAGCACGCTGCAGGGGTCGGTTCCGAAGTTAACGTTCTTGAGCCAGTACACACCGAACCCCTGGCAGCAAACAGCCGTTATGACAAGAAACGCTCTTAGCTTAAAGCGGTTCTTTTTCTTTGGCATGTCTGTAAAAAACTTAATCAATGCATTCATAGATTATTTCTTGTCCCATTCAAGCTCTTCGCGGATGGCCTTGGTACGGATCTCCTCGAGGATCTGGTCCATGAACTCCTTAAGGGGCTTAACGCCTTCGTCGCCTGCAAAACGGCTTCTTACCGCAACGGTACCGTTTGCTTCTTCATCGGCACCAACGATGAGCATGTAAGGAAGTCTGTCCATACGTGCCTCGCGGATCTTAAAGCCGATCTTTTCGGAGCGGTTGTCCACGCTTACGTCCACGCCGTTCTTTTTCAGCTCTGCACGTACTTTTTCCGCATAATCCTCGTATTTCTCGGAAATGGGAAGGATACGTACCTGCTCGGGGCAAAGCCATGTAGGGAACTTGCCCGCATAGTGCTCGATGAGCCATGCAAGAGTACGCTCGTAGCAGCCCATGCTTGTTCTGTGGATGATCCAGGGCGTTGCTTTGTTGCCCTGCTCGTCGATGTAGTACATGCCGAATTTCTGGGCAGCGGAGCGGTCAAGCTGGATTGTAACCATGGTATCTTCCTTGCCGTATACGTTCTTGGCCTGGATATCGATCTTGGGACCGTAAAAAGCAGCCTCGCCATCGGCCTCTGAGTACTTGATGCCGTTCTTGTTCATGACATCACGAAGGAACTGCTGTGTTGAATTCCAGTATTCCTCGTCGCCTTCGTACTTGGCGCTGTTATTGGGATCCCACTTGGAAAGACGGTAGGTTACGTCGCCATCGATACCGAGGGTCTTCATAACGTAGTGTGCAAGGTCAACGCATCTTGTAAGCTCTTCCTCGGCCTGCTCGGGAGTAAGCACGATATGAGCTTCCGTAATGGTAAACTGACGAACTCTCGTAAGTCCGTGCATCTCACCGGAATCCTCGTTTCTGAAGAGGGTGGATGTCTCGGACATTCTGTAGGGCAGATCCCTGTAGGAATGCTGCTCATTCATGTAAACATGGTACTGGAAAGGACAGGTCATGGGACGAAGGGCCATAACTTCCTTGCCGTCCTCGGCGTCCTTGTTAAGGATGAACATGCCGTCCTGATAATGATCCCAGTGACCGGAGATCTTGTAAAGGTCGGACTTTGCCATCAGGGGCGTACGGGTACGAAGGTATCCCCACTCATTGTCCTCCAGGTCCTCGATCCAGCGCTGGAGCTTCATGATCATCTTTGTTCCCTTAGGTGTAAAGAGAGGAAGTCCCTGACCGATGACATCGGCCGTAAGGAACAGCTTCATCTCCCGTCCCAGTCTGTTATGATCGCGCATCTTTGCTTCTTCCAGGCGCTTTAAATGCTCTTCCAGTTCTTCCTTCTTGTTGTAGGCCGTTCCGTAGATACGCTGGAGACGAGCCTTGTTGGAATCGCCTCTCCAGTAAGCCATGGAAGAAGAAATAAGCTTGAAAGCCTTGATGTTCTTGACACTCATAAGGTGAGGGCCGGCGCACAGATCCACAAATCCGCCCTGGTCGTAGAAGCTGATCTCTTCGCCTTCGGGAAGGTCCTCGATAAGTTCAACCTTGAAGGGCTCTTTTCTGTCCTCCATGAACTTGATGGCTTCGGCACGGGGAAGGGTAAATCTCTTGATCTCGTGGCCTTCCTTGATGATCTTCTTCATCTCTGCCTCGATGTTGTCAAGATCTTCTCTTGAGAAGGGCTCAGAAAGAAAATCGTAGTAAAAGCCGTCTGCAACTGCAGGTCCGATGGTAACTTTGACATCGGGGAACAGGCGCTTCACTGCCTCGGCCATAACGTGGCTTGCGGTGTGCCTGATAACAGGCAGTGCAGCCTCGTCGTTTAATGTGATGATATTGAGGCTTGCATCCTTGTCAATGACGGTGCGAAGGTCCTTGACCTCGCCGTCGATCTCTGCTGCTGCAGCAACTCTTGCAAGTCCCTCGGAAATGTCTGCTGCGATCTCGTAGGCGCTCATAGCCTGCGAATACTCCTTGAAGGAGCCGTCCTTTAATGTGATCTTCATGGTATAAAACCTCCTTTTGGTGAGAAAGAAAGGCCGGGCGAATACAAAAACACCCCTACAAGTCAATCGACTCATAAGGGTGCTGTTCACACGGTTCCACCTTAACTTTCACTCAAACCCTTAACGCGGGACACGGCGAAGGATACTCGGATAAACCTCTACTGTATGGCGCGACCAACGCGCCGACACCGGGTAACGGTCTTTCTTTTCACCCTGCGACTCGGGAATGGTACTTTAAAAGTCTTCGCGTGAGGAAGCTTCCACCGTGTGCTTCCCTCTCTGGCACCTAATAACTTAAAAGCATGTTTCCGTCAAAGTCTTTGGTTGAGTTGATAATAGACTGAAAAATCCGGGTTGTCAAGTGGGAATGTTCGCCCCGCAAGGACACGGAACTAAATCTCCCGACCTGCAGTCTTTTCTTTACCGCCCTTTTTAAGCAGTGAAGGGATAAGCAGAAGCTCCGCCGCAAACATCACAAATATGTAGGCGTGGAAGTACATGTGGTATCCGGTGGGGATCATCACCACCATCAAAAACAGATACGCATCAAGCACGCAGAGCATCAATCCACGGCACAGGCAGGAATAGTCTTTCTTTATGACCGAAACAAGGGTCTTAAGGATCAGAAGTATACTCAATATGATCTCAAGGGCGATAAATATCGTATACAGATAAAGCCTGTTCTGCAGATCTATGTTTAACTGTTCAACACTCCGCAGAAGATCCGCGATACGGCTCCGAAGCCCGATATTCTCCCATCTGTACCGCCCCGGAATATCGTTGATATCCTGAAGGCCCACATCCCACATCTCCCAGCCGTAGGGTTCAAGGCCGCATCCCGGTCCCCTGTAGGGTTCCACATAAGCCGAACGGGCCGCGATGGCCTGAAGGAATCCCGTCCACTGGGTCTTTGCGTAGAGCATGGGATTATGAAGGGCGATCCGGCGATAAGCGCTCATATATGCGTTACCGGTCTCATCGTCCGCACAGGACTGGTTAAAATCGATACGTCCCTCGGCGTAGTTATATCGCCTGTAGCCGTTGGTGCCATACTCTTTGAGAGCCTCAAGGGGAGCGATCCCCGCAATAGCCTCAAGGTCTTTATCGGCACCTTCGTAGGACAGATCCGTTCCCGGGTAATTTAAGAAATTAGCCATATTGGGGAAGGTATTCATGATGGAATAGTCATTGCCGTAATACTTGATCTCTCCCACCTTGGCAGGAAGGGAAAAAACAAAGAAAGCAACGGCAAACAAAGCAAAGGAACCAAGGATCCTCTTGATCCCGTCCCTGTATACAAAAAGCACAAGAAGAACAAACCCTAACGTCCCTATGACTATGCCCTCGGACCTGAAAACCGCAATGAAGGCCGCAAACACAGTAAGTCCCGCAAGCCCTGCAGCTGAGCGTTTTTTCTTTTCCGCAATATCCATGGTGACGACAGTCACAAAAAGAAGGGTGAAAGCCACATTGTATTCCGCCCGCTCCGGGTTTGTTGCCACCAGCCAGAAATCACGAAACAACAGGAAAAAGAAAGTTAAAAACCTTACCCATTTACACTTCTCAAACAGAGGGCTTTGCTTAATGCGGTTATAAAGATATCCCCAGGCAAACACAAAGGATATGAGCTGCAAAAGATTAATGGCTATCGCATGGGGAAATACCATAAACGAAGCTGTATACAGGCTGCTGAGCCAGATGGAATGCCAGAATTCCGGCATGAGCCTTATAGCGTAAGAATATGGGATATAATTATCGCCGCCCCGGGTGAAGACCTCGGGCCATCGTATAATGAGCGCCAGAGCCAAAACTGCGAAGATACCGAGGAATACCCACTTGACTTCCCGGTCGGTCTTTTTATCAAGGATAATAAAGAACAGCTTCCAAAGGGCAAAGATGATCACCGCAGCCATGATCTTGGCCATCACATAACACAGGATCTTCTCAAAGGAAGTACTGAAGGTGTCATTTAAGGGTACGGAAAAAGCCACGGCGGCTTCGTCGTGGAATTTAAGTACCAAGCGCTCATAAAAGAAGGACAGAGCGATATGGACGATCGGAAGTATGAGCCGAATATTTATTTTCTTTGCCTGATTTTCCATTCTTCAGATTCCTTTGCTGTTACAATCCCTTAAACCTTTCCCGACGCCTGCGGCAACGTGAAAACTTCTAAATTTCCCGCCGCCCCGGAAACGTAAAGGCTTCAGAACTTCTCAACCTTAAACACTACGGCGCCGCTTCGCTTGGCGGCCTCGATGCCAACATCCGCATCTTCGAAGATCACGGTGTTTTTAGGATTTATCCCAAAGTGGTCCATGGCCTTAAGAAACCCTTCGGGGTCGGGCTTGGGACGGGTAATGTCTTCCTGAGTAACGATAAGGTCAAACAGGTCCTGTACACCAAAGAAGTTGAGGATGTCTGTCACATTCTTTTTCGATGCCGTGGTGACTACCGCCAAGTGATAATCCTTCCGAAGGCCTTCGATAATATTGAAAAGATGCTCGTTTCGGCGGGCATACTTTAAGTTTCCGGCGTAATTTGCTTTCTTTTTCTCATGGATCTCTTCCATGTGTTCGGTGCCGCCCATGATGCGGGGCACAAATTCCTTGTAATGCCTGCCGTTACACTCTTTGACAAAATAATCCCTGTCAAGCTCCACACCGAAATCGGCGAAGGCATCCCTGTAGGCAGTGTAATTCACATCATCTGTATTGAAAAGTGTACCGTCCAGATCGAAAAGGGCAAGTTTGTCTTTAGTCATGAAGCTTCTCCGAAAACATGTCAAATACGTCGTTCATCACCATGATCATCCCTGCGTAAAATACGGGGGCGGTGCGGTGATCTTTATCAAGCTTGTAGGGCATGAGCCTGAGCCAGTGGATGATCTCGTGGAAATAGATGCTCTTGATGCGCTCCCCGGAGAAACACTCCTGCATATATCCCTTCATCCACTCATACAGCTGCCCGTAGACCGCAGATCCGGTAAAAAGAAAATCGATACAGTTATCCGATACGTTCACTGACTTTACGGACATAAGAAACTCATAGCCGCCGTGAAGGGACTGGAGCATCTTTCCGTAGTCAAGGTTGGGGGAATCCAGGACATTGCCGGTGTTGGGGTCTATGAGATAGAATCCCGTATCCCCGCCCTCTTCGCGGACACATACAATATTTTCAACCGTAAGATCCCCGTGGATATCTGTCACGGAGTCGCCTGCAAAAACATCAGTCAGGTAATCTTCCGTCATATACTTTTCGAAAGCAGGCAGGTTTCTGTAGGTCTTTCCGTTAATGATAAGAGTGTCATACTCTGTAAGAGCCTTGATCCTGCGGGAATTTCTGAGGATGTTTAAGTTTCTGGTGACTTTGTTTCGGATATAGTCCGAAATGACTGTATCCGAAGGAGTGGCAGCCCCGGCCCCGCCTTTATACAGCGCACTTTCCAGGGTATCGAACACCTTCTTTAGTATCTCTATGCTCTTCTCCGCAGGGTTTGAGTGGGCATACTCAAAGAGTCCCAGGGCACCTGCCTTAAAGGGCATGTCATAGTAACAATAAAAGTCGTTAACGTCCTTTTCGAGGATCTCAGGCAACGGGATCTTATGAGCATTAGCCTCGATCCAGTCGATCTGCTCAGCAAGTTTCTTTCCGTCCTCGCCGAAGGCGTACTTCCTGAAGAAAGTTCCCCGCTTGTCAACACAAAGCATGGTGGTGGCATTGGAGCCTGCGGAATAGTCGCGGATTATGGAAATACCATGGTTGATCTTAAGATAGTTGTTTATGTACTCCCGATTGTTGTCGGAGAAATACTTATCCAGAAATACCAGGCGCTCTTCGGGATTAAGCTGCGGAAGAAGGTTCAGATAATCCGTATCTTCGAGGTTCTCGTTCTTTTTCTTTCTCAGGCAAAGAGAAATGAAGAACAGGATAAGCAGCGGCGCCACGGTGAAGATGCCGATATAGAGCTGACCCACGCCCATTTCACCGCTGATGAGCGAGAGCATGACGGTACTAGCCCGGACACCGGTCTCTCCAAAGAGCATCAGGAACACATCCACCCAGCCGGTGGCTTCGGAAACCGTGGAGAAGGCCATGGCAAAGAGATAGTAGGATGCGATGTAAAGAGCCCACATGCCGATGGAGCTTGCAAGGAGCGCCAGCTTATTTATCTTTAAAACAATATCCTTGAAATTCCAGATGAGCGCCCAGGCAAACTTAAGGAGAGACCCTTCCAAACGGGCATTAAAGAGCCCCGCCACCAGACGGATCAGCTTCTTTAACAGGCCCTTAAAGAGATAAATCACCACCGTTGCCAGTATCAGAGCGAAAAAGAAAAATATATAGAACCTGGAGGCACTCTTTACCGATTCGCCTCCGCCGAAAAGGTTGAGGCCCAGAAAGATCAGGCCCACGCAGAAAATATCCAGGTATCTGTCCACGATGACGGTGGAAAGTCCCAGAGCCTTGCCGTTTTTCATGCCGCGACCGGCGTAGAAACCTCTGGCGAGATCACCCAGCTTGTAGGGAACCACATAGTTTATGGCATAACCCAAAGACAAAGCCTTGAGAAGGCGCTTAAGATCCGGCTTCTCATAGACTTTGATGAAAAGTTCCCAACGCAGTATTCTTATGAAATGCGCGACAGCCATGACAATGACTGCTGCCGCAAACCAAAGATAGGTCATCTGATCAGTTCTCCAAGGCGGGGATCGCAAACCGCTTTATCGTATTCGTCGGGGGTTCCGAAGGAAATGTGCTCGTCGATCCTGAAGGTCTTAACGAGCTTTCCCTGTTTGATCATTTCGTTGTACACGCCGCTTACAAAGAACTCACTGTAGGCGCAGGCCTTGAGATATTGTTCCGTGGCGGTTTTAAATATCTCCGCAGATTTAAAGTAATAGGCTCCGCAGATGGCCTCGTTGCTCACAACCTGTTTTTCCACAGTGCCGGTAACTCTGCCGGTTTCATCGAGCTTTGCAAAGCTGTAGGCCGGATTGTCAGATTCAAAGGTAAGGAGCGCCCCGTCGGGGTTTTCGAAATTGCCTGCTTTGACATAATCAAAAAAAGCACGGCTTAAAAAAGCATGGTCGCAATCCTCAAAAAGAAGGGGTTTTTGATCATGAATCTCTTTAAGGCCCTCAAGGCAGGTGAGCACCGCCCCGTTCAAAACCTCGGGGATCACATGTATCTTAGCCTCTGGACAGTATTTCTTTATGGCCTTGTCTATCGCAAAACGCTCCACGTGGTCTTTGAGCACCACGAAGGTGATGTCCTCGACATCTATATTTTCCGTAACGCAACGAAAAGCCCAGTAAAAGAAGGGCTTTCCTTTAAGTTCTATAAG
>JAEEGT010000188.1 GCA_016280465.1 Lachnospiraceae bacterium
ACGAAAGATTGCGGTTGTTGATATCTATTGGGGTATCGCCAAACGGTAAGGCAACGGACTCTGACTCCGTCATTTCAAGGTTCGAATCCTTGTACCCCAGCTACAGAGCATGAGCCTATGGCTCATGCTCTTCGTTTTTCAACATTTTCACACCAAAAGGACGGATAAACCCATATGTTTGAATTAGCAAAGAAACAGACTCTGTACGTTGAAAAGAAAGTGGAATTCGGGCTCTACCTGGTTCCCGAAGAATTAAAGGAAAAGAAAGTGCCCGCCAGCAACGAGCATGTTCTTTTGCCCGGTAAATATGCACCGAAGGATGCGCATCGCGGCGATGCCGTGGAAGTGTTTGTGTACCTTGATTCCAAGGACAGACCCGTGGCTACCACCGTTAAGCCTTTGCTCTCGCTTCACGAGGTCGGCATGCTGACCGTCAAGGAAGTGGGAAAGATCGGTGCTTTTCTTGACTGGGGACTTGAGAAGGACCTGCTCCTTCCCTTCTCCGAACAGACAAGACCCGTAAAGAAAGGCGAGCGGATCCTGGTGGCCCTGTACCTTGATAAATCAAGCCGTATCTGCTCCACCATGAACGTGTACCCCTATCTTTCCACCGCATCGGAATACAAGAAGGGTGATGCCGTTAAGGGTATCATCTATGAGACCAGCAAGAATTTCGGTGTGTTTGTGGCGGTGGACGGCAAATACCAGGGACTTATCCCCGCAAGGGAGGTAAAGGGCCCCGTTGCCATCGGCGAAGAAGTTACCCTGAGAGTCACCGGGGTAAGGGATGACGGCAAGCTTAATCTTTCGCTTCACAAGCCCGCCTATCTCGAGATGGACGAGGATGCCGAAAAGATCTTTAAGCTCCTTAAGTCCTATGACGGAGTGCTGCCCTTCTCAGAAAAAGCATCACCCGAAGTCATTGCAAGAGAGACCGGCATGAGCAAGAACGAGTTCAAGCGTGCCGTGGGAAGACTGTACAAAGAAAGAAGAATCACCATCAGCGAGGATGGTAAAATACGACTGGTTTAAAAGAGAGCAGGAGAAATCTCCTGCTCTTTGCACATTAATCGTCAACGGACATACGTGCAAGCACGAATCCAGTTGACGATCAATGTGCAAAAAAGCCGAAGGCAAATGCCTTCGGCTTTTCTTTTAACCTGATGCTGTTTTCTAAACACTATAATCCACATTGCCACCAACTGCAGGATTCACACTGCGTTCCATGGCTGCCTTGTCGATCATCTTAACAAGGCCTTCGCCCATAGCTTCATTGGTGTCCATCGCCTTGCTCAAAAGCTTGGTTCCGATATCGCTCTGTGTATTTATCTGTGACAATGCCATTGATGCTGTAGAAATGCCGCCAATGTTCATGGGAATCACCTCCGTATCTTACAAACCTAAGGCCCTGTCGCCTGTCGGTGAAGTCATTCTACGAAACGGTAATTAATGGATTATTATCATAACCCAAGCTTCTTGGAGATAACTTCCACGGTCTTGTCAAGGCAGCCCTTTTCGAAGGGAACCTTAAGGCCCACCTTGGGAAGCATCTTCGAATAAAAATCGCTTGCGGAAAGCTTGCAAAGGCTTAAGTAACTGTTCCATGCAGCCTTGTAGTCCTCATCCATCCATGCTTTGTACTCGAGGGCCACGGTCTGGGCAAGACAGTAATCGATGTAGTAGAAAGGTGAGTTGAATATATGAGGCTGTCTCTGCCACCAGCCGCCGCTTAAATAGAATTCGTTGTCGCCGTAATCCATGTCGGGACGATATTCTTTTTCAAGTTTAAGCCATACATCCCTTCTTTCCTTGGGAGTCATGTCGGGATTTTCATAGACGATATGCTGGAATTCATCAACCATTGTTCCGTAAGGGATGAAGGTAATTGTTCCTTCCAGGTGAGAAAGAATATAGTCGTCACCCTTGTCGCCGAAGAACTTGTCCATCCAGGGCTCGGTAAAGAATTCCATGGACATGGAGTGGATCTCGGCGGTTTCCATTCCGATCTCGTTAAGCTCGGGCAGGTTTCTTCTGGTCACATAACCCTGGAAAGCATGGCCGGCTTCGTGAGTGATAACATCCACGTCATGAAGGGTTCCGTTAAAGTTTGCAAATATAAAGGGTGCATGATCGTACTCGGGGAGATTGGTCATGTATCCGCCTGCAGTTTTGGTCTTTCTTCCCAGCACGTCAAAGAGTTCATTGTCCGTCATGAAATCAAAGAATTCCTTGGTCTCGGGGGAAAGTTCCGCATACATTTTCTTGCCCTCCGCAAGGATCTCTTCGGGAGTGCCGATGGGTCTGGGATCCCCTTCCTTGAAGCTTATGGGATCGTAGTAATACAGATGATCGAGGCCAAGGCGCTGCCTGCGGCGTTCGTTGATCTTGGTGGCAAGGGGAACGATCTTCTTTTTGACTTCCTCTCTGAAGGCTGCCACTTCCTTGGGGCCGTAGTCGTTACGTCCCATGCGGTCGTAACCTAAGGGCAGATAGTTCTCGTAGCCCAACATCTTACCCATTTTTGTGCGGACCTTCACCATCTTGTCATATATCTCATCAAGCTTGTCCTGTACGGAAAGAAGAAAACCTGTGGTCTTGGCGTAGGCTTTCTTACGAACCTCACGATCCTTGTCGGTGGTGTACTTGGTCATCAGGGAAAGGTTTAAGATCTCACCTTCCCATTCGATCTTTGCACCGGCGATGAGCTTGTCATACTCCGAAGAAAGAGCATTTTCTTCCTGAAGAAGGGGAACCATTTCAGGGGTAAAAGACCGCATCTCCAGTTCCATGTTCTTAAAAGTAACAGGGCCCAGTTTGCTTACAAGATAATCCCTGAAGGGGCAATCGAAGAGAGCTTTCTTGTATTCAACATTGATCTCCTGTACGGTGGGCCACATCTCATCGTAGAAATTACGCTCTTCATCGTAGAATTTATCCGTGGTATCTATGTCGTGCCTGATAGAGCAAAGAGTGCTCATGGTCTGGGCATGTTCATAGGCCTTGGTAACCTTCTCGTTGATGGCAAAAGCCTCTTCGCCGCTCTTTGCGTTCTTAAGTTCTTCGGTAAGAGCAACCACTTCTTTTTTCAGTTTTTCAAAATCCACCCGTTCGTAGGGCATTTCAGAAAACTTCATGAATCATTCTCCTTTGTCTCTTATTTCGCCGGATGCACTCCGGCGAAGACTGTTCTCACTGTAGCATAAAAAAAGCTTCGAAGGAATTCCCTCGAAGCTTTTTTAACAGAAATTTTATCAAGCCTTGCCGTCGGATCCAAGAACGTTAACGATCTTGTGAGCAACCATGTCCTTAACAGCCTGACGAGCGGGCTTTAAGTACTGTCTGGGATCGAAGTGATCGGGATGCTCAGCGAAGTACTTACGGATGTTACCGGTCATTGCAAGACGGATATCGGAGTCGATATTGATC
>JAEEGT010000189.1 GCA_016280465.1 Lachnospiraceae bacterium
ATAATGTGGATACCGTTTCTCTCGGTATAGATGTAGGGAGCCATCTTAGGGTTCCATCTACGGGTCTGGTGTCCGAAATGAACACCTGCTTCAAGCAACTGCTTCATTGAAATAACGCTCATTTTAAAATCCTCCGTTTGGTTAATCTTCCGCGTGAAATCATGTTATCCGTCCACCGGGGCGTTACTCCGGCACCGACGGGATTTTCATCGCGTGCTTTTTAACAGCTTGATGATTGTATCATAAGTAAAACCGCTTTGCAACATGTTTTTTCGTGAATATACAGGCTTTCCGGTCTTAAGGTTTCAGAAGTTTCTCCTGAGCGGATGAAAACATGTTCTGAAGTGACCTGTGTTCGGAATATCTTCCGATCCCTGCTGCCAGATATGGCGTACAGATCGTTCCGTCCACGGTTTTGATCTCTTCCACCGCCTCACAGGCTCCTGACACAAATTCTGCCGCATCCTCCGGGGTGTCGGATCTGATGACCACGGCGAACTGCTCGTCGTTGATACGACCGGTCACGCCGCGATGTCCCGTGAACTTTTTAATACAGTTCCCGACTTCCTTGAGCAGCTGTCTGGTCCACTCGGTTCCGAAGTTCTTGCGATAATCATCGATATTGCTGACGGCAAAAAGGATGATGACAAAGTCTTTGTTCTCGGAAAGGTATTTCTCCTGATACTGAAGAACGGACTCCACCAGTCCGAGGAAGTTCAGGGAACCGGTCTCGGGGTCGCTGCTGTTACCGAGCAATTCGGATTCGATATGATAAGCCTGGTCCTCAACATCGATAAAATATCCCATGATGCCCACCACGTCACCGTTAAGATAGATGGGCATCTTGCTGGCATTGACATTGCGGATCTGTCCCTTGCATATATAGGACTCATCTCTTAAATATATGGACTCACCACTCTTAAGCACACTTTCCTCATCGGCGACGCTGGTCGCATAATCAAGACGCCAGCCCATATTCTCATCGGTCCTTCCAAGGAGTATATCAGGACCGTCAAAGCCGAAATAATCAAGGAATTTTCGATTGACACCAAGATATCGTCTCTCCCTGTCCTTCCAGAAGAACGGGGTGTCGCCATTGTTGATGAAATTGCGCCAGAGAACGTCCTGTGAGATAAGGGCATTGAGTTCATCGATGTTCTCGGGATTGGTATCTATATTGTATTCTTTGTAAAGTCTTGCCACCGCGTCAACGGGAAGAGGTCTCATGCAGGAGAGGATCTTTCTTTCTCCGGACTTACCGGTGCCCATGAGGGAATAAAGTGTCCATCTGTATGAGCCGTCGGACATCCTGGTCCTGAAGGGTGCGGAAATATGCCCCACGGAGCTGTGACTGAGACGTTCCTCTGCCGTGGAAAGATCGTGAAATTCTATGAAGCTTTCCCTGTCCTCGGCATAGACCTCTTCCTTGGCATACTGTCTCAATTCCGCCATGGCAGGATTCTTATGATAAGCGGTCCTTGTCTGCGCAGGCCGGAATATGCTCTCGGAATAGCCGGTATTCAGATCGATGCTTACTATACTGTCGTAAATATTGCAGATGCATTTTAAGGCATCCAGGAGTTTGGCATTTTTAACAGCTGCCTCGTCATCGGACATATCCTGTAATATGGCAAGAAAAGCATTGCCGCCGGGATATCCCGCTATGGATCTGACCTTGGTGTGGCAGAAATGATTATGAGACATAAACTCTGCGGAGACAACCTCTCCCGTAGTTCTGGCCTGATTGAAAAGTCTTGAAAGATTGCTCTTAAGCTCCGTGACTCCCGCTTCAAATTCCAGTTCCAGAGATCTTAAATCCCCGGCTCCGATGGCTCTGAGGGTCTTTAAATAAGTTTCATTGGCAAAGAGATATCGAATCTTATCCTTGGTATATTCGATAATGGCAAGAGGTGCCTGCTCTTCAAAGGTAAGGGCTCTGCTCTCACCGTCCGCTGAGATGTTAAAGGGAGTGGCGCTCAATACATTGACGCGCCCGATGTCGTGATAGTACTGGCGCTTGTTGGCAGACTCCACCACCAGCCCCGAATCGATGATATATGATATGCACTCATCCAGTGACATAGGGCGCCCGATATAATAGCCCTGAGCCTTCTCACACCCGATACTCTTAAGGAATTCCAACTGTTCCGCAGTCTCTATACCCTCCGCCAGAGTGTGAATGCCGAGACGCTTGGCCATGTCCACGACACTGCGGACTATCTCCTTGGACTTAGGGTCAAAAGAACGCATGAAGACCATATCGATCTTAAGTGTGTCAAAATGATAATCCTTAAGGACATTAAGGGATGAGTAACCGCTTCCGAAGTCATCCATCCAGACTCTTAAGCCTTTGTCCCAGAATCTGTCTATGGCATTGTGCATAAGATCGCTGTCATCCACCATGGTGCTTTCGGTGATCTCGATCCTTAAGGACTCCCGGGGGATCCTGTTCTGTTTGATGGAATCCTCGATGATCTTATGAATATCGCAAAGAGTGAAATCAAGTCTTGAAAGGTTAAAAGAAACCGTACCCTTCTCTCCCGGATAATCGGCGCGAATCCTGGCATAATCCTCACATATCTTACGGATTATGAAAGAATCAAGTTTATGAATGAGTTTTTCTTCTTCAAGGATGGTGATGAATTCCAGGGGAGAAAGCATGCCGAAATCAGGATCGATCCAGCGGGCCAGAGCCTCCATGCCGCAGATCTCTCCCGTATAGGTCCTGACTACGGGCTGATAGAAAACCTTGATCCAGTTTTCTTCGGTTGCTCTGTCTATATTCTCGATAATGTAGGTACGAAGCGCATCACCCACAGGTTTGCTTGAAACGGACATAGGCACCTCCCTCAGCAGTCACCGATAAATAATTATACCCCAAACAGGCGATTCTTTCAAGAAAAATCAGCCTTTGAGGGCACCGGCAGCCCCTTTCCGGACAGTTCTTCCGTCATGTAACAAATCGTTACGTTTTACAGGTATAATATACAGTACGTCAGTATGTGCAAAGGAGGCATGTATGACCCCTGAAATTCAACGTAATGTAGAAAGAATACTTGTGGGAAGCGTTAAATTCGTTTCGACCAATCTGGGCTTTAATATGTTGATCAGCAAACTGCAAAGACGGGTTGCCGAGGATCCCTCCAGCCTTGAAGGCAGCGTGCGGGATCTTGATACCTATGTGACCAAATACAAGAGTATGATGGCCGACGAGGTACGTAAGATTGCCGCTCTTTAACCAAGCTAACCTTTTTTGATCGTCAATCGGAGGAAAAACAATGCTCGCGACTTTGGAACAAGCAACCGAACTGATTAATCAGGGAAAATACCTGCACATTGCAGGCTGTGAAGAGCTTCTCTCCAAGCTTCCCAAAGGGAAATGGATCGGAGGGAC
>JAEEGT010000190.1 GCA_016280465.1 Lachnospiraceae bacterium
AATTCGGCAGTGTCCACATCGTCCTCCGTAACGCCTGCCAGATAATCGCCGTCAAGACCTGCCGCAGCGGTGTTGGAAATATCGAGCATACGGTTTTCAATCAGGATCTTGATACTCTTGGTGGACTGGTTGATGGAAACAATGCTCAGGATTATGACCGCAGCCAACAGAACAAGGACATTCACAATCAGGATCTGAAACGTTAACCGGAATTTTCTGACTTTCATAGGACCTCCTAAAGGGAAATGACATTGTTTTTAGCACAACAAAGAAAGTAATGAAGTTGCCGGCACAACAAAGAAGACATAAACTGTTGAAAAATATTATAGCATGTTTTGCGAAAAACAGATAAAAAACTTGAATATGGCAGAATATTTTTTTATAACTGGTCTGTAATAGCGAATATGTAGTATAATTCTGTACGGATGTGTATTTCAAAGAGGACCGAAAAGTGCAAGAAGCTGTTTATTATCTTTCTTTTACCATAGCCGCCTTTATATTCAATCTGGCACTCTGCGTGCTGGTCAGTACCTACGGGTCGGAAGACAGGCAGCGTAACCTGACCTTCCGAAATTTCACGTATTTCGTGTTGCTTGGTAACGGCGTTACCATCTGCGACACTCTTTTTCGGAGGTACAGTATCATCAATGTACCTTTTTCCGTAAGACTGGCCTTTTATCTTTTATCCCTATTTTCTAATGTTATGTTAACCTATTTCTTTGCAAGTTATTCGGAGACCTATTGTACCGAGAGAAAGAAACGGGACACCATGAGCATGATCAATCTGCTCTTTCTGATAGCCTGCGGTGTGCTGACCGTAGTTTGCTTTTTCTTAAAGCTTCCCTATATCAACGAGTCAAGACACAGTTACGCCATTGCGCCTGTTCCCAGGTTCATACTTGCGTACCTTGCAGAGATATATTTTCTCCTTTATTCCATCGTAACAATGGTAATAAGGAGCAAGGAATTAAACCGCAGAGCCAAATACACTGCGGCGCTTGCCCTTGGTGTGACCCTTGCGGTGATCATTTTTGAGATGAATAACGATACGGGGATACTCTTTAACTATTTCGGTGCGGTGCTGGGACTGTTTATATTCTATATAGGCGTTGAGACTCCGGATTACAGGAATCTTATGCGGACCTTGAGGGAACTGGAGGATGCGAGAGAGCGGGCGGACAGGGCCAATGACTTTAAGTCTGACTTTCTTGCCAATATGTCCCATGAGATCCGTACTCCCATCAATGCCGTCATAGGCATGAACGAGATGATCCTTCGTGAGGGCAAGGACCCGGGCATAGTGGATTATTCAAAGAATATCGAGAGCGCAGGCAAGAGCCTTCTTTCCATCATCAACGGTATCCTGGATCTTTCCAAGATAGAGGCGGGCAAGATGGAGATACTGGAGGAGCCTTATTCCATCGATTCCGTTTTAAACGATGTTTCCGTTATGATCTCCTTTAAGGCCAGCGAAAAGAACCTCAGCTTCGAGATCAAAAAAGAACCCGGTCTTCCCGAGTTTTACTACGGTGATGAGACCAGGATCCGTCAGATCATAGTGAACATACTCAACAATGCGGTAAAGTACACGGACAAGGGCGGTGTTACCCTGACGGTGGGCCACGAAGGCTCCGGAAAGGATTGTGTCCTTCTTCTTACCGTGTCCGATACGGGTATCGGCATCAAAGAAGAGGATGTGCCCAAGCTTTTCGGCAAGTTTGACAGGATGGACATAGATCACAATAAATTTGTGGAGGGCACCGGACTGGGGCTTTCAATAGTGAAGCGCCTGCTTGACATCATGCGGGGTTCCGTGGAGATCGAAAGTACCTACGGCAAAGGCACAGCTTTCCGCATGAAGGTTCCCCAGAGAGTCTGTGAAGACGGAAACACGGACGAGGCACTCAAACACAAGGCAGAGGCTCTCAGAAAAGAACGGGCCAAAAAAGAAGAACTTTTCCATGCGCCCAGAGCTAAGATCCTTGTGGTGGATGATACCCAGACAAACCTTACGGTGGCCAAGGCTTTGCTCAAGAGGACAAGAGCGGGAGTGGATACCGCCGGCAGCGGTCCTGCCGCCATAGAGATAACAAAAGACCGTAAATACGATCTTATACTGCTTGACAGCAGAATGCCGGGCATGAACGGAGCGGAAGCTCTGCCTGTCATCAGATCACAGAGCGGGGGCTTAAATGCCGATACTCCCATAATCTGTCTTACGGCAGATGCGGTGGTGGGCGCCAAGGAGCGTTATCTTTCTGAAGGCTTTACGGACTATCTTTCCAAGCCCATAGAGAGTTTTGCTCTTGAGGGAATGCTGATGAAATACCTTCCCCAGGAAATGGTGGAGGTGCTGTAGACATAAATGAACTTAAACGATCCCTTGATGATAGCCATTAAGGCCATTAATTCCATATCGGGCAAATCCCTTACGGAAGCGGATATAAAGAGACAGCGGGCCTCCATGGAGACTGCGGGGAAGCTTGCGGCTCCAAAGGGGGATATTGAGATCGAAAGCGTAACTGTGGGAGAGATCCCCTGCGAGATAATCACACCCGACTTTGCCCATAATCCCAGGTATCTGATCATGTATGCCCACGGCGGCGGGTATCTTTGCGGTGGGCTTTCCTATGCCAGGATACTTGGCGCAAAACTGGCTCTTGCCACGGGATTTACCGTGTTTTCTTTTGCCTACAGATTATCACCGGAAGAGTCCTATCCCGCCCCCATAGAGGACGGGTTGTCGGTGTGGAACCACCTGACGGAAGAGCGGGGCTATTCTCCCGAGCATGTTCTTTTTGCCGGAGATTCCGCAGGGGGGAATCTGGTTCTCTGCCTTACGCAGAAACTTCTTAACGAAACCGGAACGGGGCCGAGAGGTCTGCTTCTGTTCAGTCCCTGGACGGACATGACCGCGACTTCAGAGTCCTATGAGGTAAACAAAGAAAAGGATCCGACTCTTACCAGGGAATATGTGATCGGGGCGGCGGATGCCTATATTTCAGGGGCGGGAGACCCGAAGGATCCTCACTTCAGTCCCCTTTTCGGAGATTTTTCGGGATTCCCGGATACATATATCATGGCCGGCAGGAATGAGATACTCCTTGACGACAGTGTTAGATTAAAAGACAGGATCATCGAGGCCGGCGGCAAAGCCGAACTCGATATCGAAGAAAGCGGATGGCATGTGTATCAGCAGATGCCCATTCCCATTGCCAAACGGGCAATGAAAAGATTATCTGAGTATGTGAGCGGAGAGATATATGGGGAGCACTAACTGGTACAAAGTCGATAATGTTGCGAAGGTCTTTCTGGCCACGGTATCCAAACGTGATCCGCGAACCATGAGGGTGAGTTGTGCCCTTAAGGAGGACATTGACAGAGAGATACTGCAGGCTGCAGTTCTTTCCGCCATTCAGGACAGGCCTCAGATGCAGGTCAGGTTCAGAAGGGGACTGTTCTGGCATTATATGGAGGATACAAACATCACACCGGTGGTCACCGAGGAAGACGGGCAGATGTGTCCGTTGCTTTACGAGCCGGCCAAGGCTATGCTCCATTATCGTGTGACCTATTTTAAGAACAGGATAACCCTTGAGGTATTCCATGCACTTTCAGACGGTACCGGAGCCCTTGAATTCTTAAATATCATTGTTCTTGATTATCTGAAACTTAAGTATCCCGGAAAGTTTACGGATGTGACCATCCATTCGGGAGCTTCCGCCGATGCCCTCAGCCAGGACAGCTACAGACAGTTCTTCGGCAACGTGGAAATATCCGGTTCAACCCTTAAAAAGGCCTATCATCCCGGCGGACTTAAGCTTCCCTACAAGCAGCTTCAGTTCTTTGAGATACACATGCCTACGGAGCAGATCCTTCCCAAGGCCAAGGCACTGGGGGTCTCCCTTACAAGTTATTTCGGTGCCGCATGGATGCTTGCCATCCGTGACGACATGCCCCACAGAAAAAGAAAACTTCCGGTGACCATAGCATTGCCGGTCAACTTAAGAAACTATTACCCTTCCCAGACCACACGCAATTTCTTTAATAACGTCAATGTTTCCCATGTTTTTGACAGGGACATTACCCTGGAGGAACTGGCCAAAGAATTTGACGGGACTTTAAAGACTCAGCTCACGGAAGAGAATATAAAGAAACAGATGGACAGGTTTGAGACCATGGAATATGTGGCATTTATACGTGCCGTTCCCCTTGTGATAAAGCAGATGGTGGTCAGGTACGGTTCCAGGTCCACGGACAAAAAGGTGTCCATGGTACTCTCCAATCTGGGTGTTCAAAAGCCCCCTCAGGATCTTGCGCCTCAGATCGCAGGTTACAGTGCTTACTGCAGTTCCGAGAATCTCTTTGCCACCATGTTAAGCTACGGAGGAGACCTTTCCCTTGGCGTAAGTTCGCCCTATCTCAATACCGGGGTCATCAAGAACCTTGTAAGACACCTTTCAGCTGAAGGGGTCAATGTCAGGGTATACGCAACGGAGGTCATCACGTCATGAGATACTGTCCTTACTGTAAGATCGAGGTGGGAGGAGACCTGCACAAGTGCCCCGTATGCCAGAGCAAGCTTTTCGGAGAACCTGAAGAGGCCTATTTTCCCAGGATCGACAAACTTCAGATCAAGTCTTTCTTTTACAAACTGCAGTTGTTCATTGCCTGGATCGTGATAATCGCGGCATTGGGAATAGATTTTCTTTTTGATGTCAGGATATCCCCCATCAACACGGTGCATTGGAGCCTTCTTATAGCCATGTGGCTCATAGTGCTTGAATTCTGGATGTTACGACAGTTTTCAAGAGGCACCGGATCTGCCAGGAACATGACCTACACCACCTTTGTGATCCTTTTGATGCTTTGGATCACGGCCCATTATACGGGGTTTGAATGGCTGGTGGCAGACTGGATCGCACCCATAACTTTGATGGCCGCCATGGTGGCAAACTTCGTGTTCGTGATGACCGACAAAAACGGCAACGCCATGGTGTACCTGCTTACAAACATCCTGGTGGGAGCACTTCCTTACCTGGTGCTCCATATACGTGACGAGGGTACACCCATTACCTGGATCCTGTGCCTTCTCATAAGCATAATCCTGTTTGTGGGGGCTATCATTTTCAAGGGCAGGACAGTGGCGCAGGAGTTCAGAAGAAGGCTCAGTTTATAGTATTTTAAGGAAATATATTTTGACAGTATAAGCCCTATAGGGTACTATTATTAGTGTGTAAACAAAGTATTTTTAAACTTATCAAGGAGGTATTTTATGGCTTGTTTTATAGTTACCGCAACGGAAGCTGTTGTTGTTTCCGCAGTTGAGAAGCTTGAAGCAAAGAAGGAAGTTAAGTCTGTAGAAGTCGGCACCGGAGTTGAGGCTGTAAAGATCCCTTTGAGCAGAAAATTAAAATGGTTGAGAAACATGCTTTGGGGCGGTGTTGTGCTCCTTGCTTTTGAACATGTATGGCACGGCGAGGTAACTCCCTGGTTCCCTTTCCTTACAGCTATGAGCAATGCGGAGGATGCCGCAGAGATGTTTAGAGAGATGGGTACCGTGGGTGTTTCCATGGCAGCTCTTATCACAGCGGTATGGGGTGGAATGTGCGTTGCAGCCAATGCCATCGTTAAGCGTCCAGCATCCGACAAATCGGAGCATGAAACCGCATAGGGGGGACCGGTCATGACATTGCTTATCACGGTCTTTGCGGCAGTTTTCGCAACAGTTAAATGGTACAATCGCAAGGATGATTCCATGAGACTGGGAATCCTGCTTTTCCTCTACTGGGGCGCTTCCATCATGTGGCTGGTGGATGCTATATTTGAGTATGCCGAGCTTGGAGCGGAGTATTTTACTCCCGCTCTTGAAGATATGCTGAATGATACGTTTCTGGGGCTTTCCGTGGTTGCTTTGGGTCTTGTGATCTGGATTGTAAGACTTCTTATCCTTGATCCCAAGGGCTCCGTCAAGGCAGCTTTGACCGGAAAGAAAGCATAACTTACATACCGGAATAATCGGCCCGATAGTTTTACTTAAGAATTCATGCCTGTGGGTTTTCCGACCGAAAATCCGCAGGCTTTTTTTGAAAGGTTTTATTAACATGAACAACAAGAACAGTTTACGCATCAGGAAACTGGTGTATGCCGCCATCTGCCTGGCTCTTTGCATGGTACTTCCCTTTCTCACGGGTCAGATTCCACAGATAGGGCAGATGCTTTCGCCAATGCATATCCCCGTGTTCCTGTGCGGTTTTCTTTGCGGATGGCCCTGGGGACTCACCGTGGGCTTCATAGCGCCGTTACTCAGAGGCGCTGTATTCGGGATCCCCGTGCTTATTCCCGGCGGTCTTTCCATGGCCTTTGAACTTGCCACCTACGGCTTTGTCTCAGGACTTTTATACCACCTGTTTCCGCGCAAAGTGCCCTTTATTTACATTGATCTGATCATCTCGATGATCCTTGGACGTGTGGTATGGGGTCTTGCAAGGCTTACCATTGCCGGCGTTGTTAAAAATGAATTTACTTTTGCCATGTTTATAGCGGGGGCCATCACCAAAGCGATCCCCGGTATCATACTTCACCTCCTGCTGATCCCTGTCATCATCATCGCCATGGAGCGTGCGGGACTTGTACTCAATGAAAAAGAAGGAGTTTAACATGAGTCTGCTTTATATTGATTGCGGTATGGGTGCTGCGGGAGATATGCTGGCGGCGGCTCTCACAGATCTGTTTCAGGATAAAGAAAAGATCCTTTCCGAACTTAACGGCCTTGGCATTCCTGGTGTGGAATACAGGCTTTCAAAGTCTGTAAAGTGCGGGATCACGGGACTCCATATGGATGTCCTTGTGAATGGCAGGGAAGAGGATGAGCACACTCATGAAGAACATTCCCATGAACATACTCACGGGACCCATTCACATACTCATACGGGACTTCATGAGATAGAGCATATCGTTTGGGAACTGGGGCTTCCCTCCAAGGTTGAGAAGGATGTCTTTGAAGTTTATAACCTGCTGGCGGAAGCAGAGAGCAAGGTACACGGCGTGCCCGTTACAGATATCCATTTCCACGAAGTGGGGACCATGGATGCGGTGGCGGATATCGTGGCGGTATGTTATCTCTTTGATAAACTCGGTGCCGACAGGATCGTTGCCGGTCCTTTGCATGTGGGAAGCGGCACCGTTAAGTGCGCCCACGGGATACTGCCTGTGCCTGCTCCCGCAACGGCCCTTCTGCTGGAAGGGATCCCTACCTACAGTTCAGAGATCAAAGGCGAGCTGGTAACGCCCACCGGAGCGGCCCTTTTAAAGCACTTTGTCAATGACTTTGGCACCATGCCCACCATGACTTCCGGTGCTGTGGGCTACGGTATGGGAAAAAAGGATTTCGAAAGAGCCAATTGCCTCAGGATTTTCTCGGGCGAACTTTTTGATATGGGTCTTCAGAAGAAACAGGGAGAATCTCCCGAGGATAAGGTTCTGGAGCTTAGCTGCAACGTGGACGACATGACTGCCGAAGAGATCGGATTTGCCAC
>JAEEGT010000191.1 GCA_016280465.1 Lachnospiraceae bacterium
ACAGAGGCAGAACGGAAAGCCGCACTCAAGCGTCCGGCTGATATCTACATCATAAACAGGGAGAATGTTGACTGGCTTATAACGAAAAGCGGTGTCAGGCTTAACTTCGACATGATCGTCATCGATGAGCTGTCATCATTCAAGTCCTGGCAGGCTAAAAGGTTCAAGAGCCTTCTTAAACTCAGACCATATGTGAAACGCATCGTGGGTCTGACAGGCACTCCTTCTTCAAACGGTCTTATGGATCTTTGGGCGGAGTTCAGAGTGCTCGACCTCGGTGAAAGGCTCGGAAGGTTCATAACGCACTACCGCAACAACTACTTCTTACCGGATAAAAGGAATGGCGAGATCGTCTTCAGCTACAAGCCCCGTCCGGGTGCAGAGGAAGAAATCTATAGGCTGATAGGCGACATAACCATATCGATGAAGGCTTGCGATTATCTTGAACTTCCCGAATGCATCATCAACGAGGTCGAGGTTGCCATGGATGATAAGGAACGCAAGATTTATGACAGCTTTAAGAACGACATGGTCACGAAGGTCAAGGATAAGGAAATCGATGCGGCCAATGCTGCCGTCCTCTCGGGAAAGCTTCTCCAGATGGCAAACGGTGCCATATATGATGAGGACAAACAGACGCTTCACATTCACGACCGGAAGCTTGATGCTCTCGAAGACCTGCTTGAGGCGGCAAACGGCAAGCCCGTGCTCATAGCATATTGGTTTCAGCATGATGCGGAACGTATCAAAGCCCGTTTCTCCGTCTGTGAGATAAAGACATCAAAGGATATCTCGGATTGGAATGAAGGCAAGATACCCGCTGCCATAATACATCCGGCAAGTGCGGGTCACGGTCTGAACCTTCAGACTGGTGGTTCAACCTTGATTTGGTTCGGTCTTACCTGGAGCCTTGAACTTTATCAGCAGACCAATGCCCGTCTCCACAGACAGGGACAGAAGGAAACAGTCGTCATACATCACATCATCACAAAAGATACCATGGATGAGCAGGTCATGAAGGCTCTCCGTACAAAGGAGAAGACACAGGACGCTCTCATCGCAGCTGTCAAAGCGGAGGTAGGAAGATGAAGAATACATGGGAAGAACTCGCTAATGCCGTTGTCTTACAGGCGGTCAAGGACTGGCGTGATTCGGTCAAGAAGCTGAAGAACGGCAGGAAGAACACGAACGCCCAGGACATGAAGGATGAGTGCGAGAAGTTTTTCAAATCGCCGGAGTTCAGCATCTTTACCGCTGTTGACGGCAACCTTATCCTTATGAAACTTCAACGGGAGGTAGTGGCATGAACGTACAGCGATACTTAAGCCAGGCTTACAGGCTTGACCAGATTATTAAATGCAATCTCGACGAGGTCGCCTCTTTGCGGGAAATGGCATCAAGCGTGTCCTCTCCCGGGTTCGGTGAAAGGGTGCAGACCTCGAATAAACATGAAGCACCGTATATCAAGTGCATCGAAAAGATAATGGTCCTCGAAGACAAGATAAACAAAGAGGTCGAACAACAGATGGAACTCCGTGAGCAGATACACTCCGTCATCGGCAAGTTAGAAAACGACGATGAACGCATGGTTCTTAAATACCGCTACCTTCAGAACTACAGCTGGGAACAGATAGGCATGATACTCCATGCCTCCCGTAGGACGATACGCAGATGGCATGACAAGGCTTTGGAGCATGTCGAACTGCCGGAAGATCCGATTTTTATAAATCATAAATAAGATGCCCCAAATGTCCCACTTTGTCCCTAGTTGTCCAGTTGGATACGTGCTATAGTATAAACTAGAAAAATAGGAAAGGCCCTTGATGTCTGTTATGACACCGAGGGCTTTTTACGTGCGGAGGTGATTACGGTGCCAAGGAAAGCAAAGCACCCCTGCCATCATCCCGGCTGTCCGAATCTTACGGAAGGACGGTTCTGCGAGGAACATCAGAAGGAAGACAACAGACAGTATGAACGCTACAGACGAGACCCCGAGACAAGGAAACGATACGGCCGTGTCTGGAAAAGGATACGTGACAGTTATGTAAAGACCCACCCTTTCTGTGAGGAGTGCCTTAAGAATGGTGTCATGGTTCCCGTTGAGGAAGTCCACCATAAGACCCCGCTTGCTGAAGGCGGTACGCATGACAGGGATAACCTCATCAGTCTTTGTAAGTCTTGTCACGCAAGGTTCCATGCCGAGCGAGGTGACAGGTGGCATGGACACAAAGCTGAGTCTTACGAATGAGCCCCCAGGGGCGGTCAAAATCCCTTTTAGGGGGCCTTGACGGCAACGGTGCCGCCCCTTCGTGTGAAAAAATCGCGTTTTTGAACGGGGAATTAAAACCTCAATCGTGTAAAAAGTTTAGGAGATGGTGAGAATGGCAAGAGACGGAACCGCCAGAGGCAGCAACATCAAGGTTAATGCCGGACGGAAAGCCAAGGGACTCGCTGAAAAGATAGCATCGGGGAATCCCGGAGGGAGAAAACTCAAAGTCATCGACCTTCCAGAAGGTGCGGAACTTCCTGCAGAGGATATTCCGGAACCGAGTGCTTATCTTATGGCGAAACAGAAAGCCACAGGCGAGTATGACGCCCTTGATATTTACAAGTACACATACAGATGGCTGAAGGAAAAAGGATGCGACAAGCTGGTCAGCAAGCATATGGTCGAACAATATGCCATGTCGGTATCCCGCCTTATCCAATGTGAAGAAGCCATCAGCGAGTTCGGACTCCTGGCGAAGCACCCGACCACGGGTCTTCCCTGTGCAAGCCCGTTCGTATCGATGGCGCAGAATTATCAGAAACAGGTTAACACCATATGGTACCAGATCTTCCAGGTTGTCCGGGAAAACTGTTCTTCGGAATTCAGCTCTGATGATGCGGACCCTATGGAAATGCTCTTAAGAATGAGAGGTTAAAAACATGATAGAAAAAGTAAACCCCAAGCATCCGGACAAGGTCGCAGACCGAATCGCGGGTGCTATTGTTGACCTTGCATACTTCAATAACGAGAATCCCAAGATTGCCGTTGAAGTGCTGCTCGGCCACGGCAGATGCCATGTGATCATTGAAACTTCTGCAAACCTCGAGGAGAGAGATGTTGAAGATGTAATCTTCAGAATTGCGGGAGATGTTGTTACGGACATTCAGATTGTACCCCAAGACATCCATCTGGCAAAGAACCAAGAAGATGCCATCCGTTGCGGTGATAACGGAATCTTTAAGGGAATGCCCCTTACCGATGAACAGAGGATCCTTTCTGATATCGCTCATAACATTTTTGACGAGTTTCCTACCGACGGAAAGTACATTCTTGACGACGGAAGGCTCATCATCTGCCAGAGCAATGCTGACAGCGATGTATTAAAGTCGTTGTACCCCACAGCCGAGGTGAATCCTCTCGGTGACTGGACAGGCGGTCCCAACGTGGACTCCGGTGCTACGAACCGTAAGCTTGGATCCGATATGGCAGATTCCGTCACGGGCGGTGGTCTTCATGGCAAGGACTTATCAAAGGCTGATGTTTCCGTAAACATCTATGCGTTCCTTAAGGCACAGAAAACCGGAAAGCCTGTCGCATTAAGCTGCGCCATCGGTGATGACAAGGTCGACGGCAAGCCCTATTCCGAGATTGTTGAGATTGCAAGGGAATACATAAACAAGGTCGGAGGCTTTGAGCGTTTCGCAGAATGGGGGCTCTTCTGATGGATAAGAAATCTTCTACAGAAATGAAAATGATACAGATCAAGGATCTCGTCCCTTATATCAATAACGCAAGGAC
>JAEEGT010000192.1 GCA_016280465.1 Lachnospiraceae bacterium
ATCCCGATGCCAAGGCCATTTTTGTAAACAATCCCACATATTACGGTGTGTGCTCCGATCTTAAAGCCATCGTTAAACTGGCTCACGATCATGGCATGATGGTGCTTGTTGACGAGGCCCACGGAACTCACCTTTATTTTCACGAAAAACTCCCTGTTTCCGCCATGGAAGCGGGAGCAGACATGTCTGCCATCAGCATGCACAAGTCAGGCGGTAGCCTGACCCAGAGCTCTATTTTGCTTTTGGGTCCCAAGGTAAACACCCGCTATGTTGAGCAGATAATCAATCTTACACAGACCACGAGCGCAAGCTATCTGCTGCTCTCAAGCCTTGATATAACCCGGAGAAACCTTGCTTTAAGGGGCCACGAGTCCTTTGAAAAGGTCATGAGCATGGCGGAATATGCCAGGAGCGAGATCAATTCCATCGGAGGCTTCTATGCCTACGGTAAGGAGCTGGTGAACGGCAGCAGCATTTACGATTTTGACGTGACCAAATTATCCGTTTACACCAGAGATATTGGTCTTACGGGCATCGAGGTTTACGATCTTCTGCGCGATGAATACGATATCCAGATAGAATTCGGAGATATCGGAAACATTCTTGCTTATATCTCCATCGGAGACCGTATGCAGGATATAGAGCGTCTGGTGGGTGCTTTGGAGGATATTAAGCGCCTTTACTCAAGACCAAAGTCAAAGCTTCACAATTCCGAATATATTGCTCCCATTGTGGCGGCAACGCCTCAGGCTGCTTTTTACGCAGACAAGGAGCTGATCCCCATCCGGGAGACTGCCGGCAGGATCTGCGGCGAGTTTGTGATGTGTTATCCCCCGGGGATTCCGATCCTTGCTCCCGGCGAGACCGTTACAAAGGATATCATCGACTATATCCTTTATGCAAAAGAAAAAGGTTGCTCCATGCAGGGCCCCGAAGACGGAAGCCTGGAGAGGCTCAACGTACTTAAATAGTTAGGAGGAAAGCAAGTTGGAATATTGGTTTTCCGAAATGCATACGGACAACGTTAAGATGTCCATCAGAGTGGAAAAGCAGCTCTTTTCCGGTGTCAGCGATCTGCAACGCATCGACGTGTTCGATTCCCAGGAATTCGGCAAGTTCATTACATTGGACGGAAGCGTTATCTTTTCCGAAAAGGATGAATTTACCTACGATGAGATGATAGTCCATGTGCCCATGGCTGTGCATCCCGATGTAAAGAAGGTGCTTGTCATCGGCGGAGGCGACGGCGGTGTTGCCAGAGAACTGGGACACTACTCTGAGATCGAAGAGATTGATGTGGTGGAGCCTGACGAAATGTTCGTAAATGTCTGCAGAGAGTTCTTTCCCGACAATGCCTGCGGACTGGATGATCCCAGGGTCAAGCTCCACAACCGTGACGGGCTCAGGTTCCTGCGAGGGAAAACGGATCAGTACGACCTTATCATAAACGATTCGACAGACCCTCTGGGACATACGGCGGGGCTCTTTACAAGGGAGTTTTACGGATCCTGCTACAAGGCTTTAAAGGAAGACGGCATCATGGTATATCAGCATGGAAGCCCCTTCTTTGACGAGGATGAAGATGCCTGCCGCGCCATGCACAGGAAGGCTTTTAAGAGCTTTCCCATAAGCCGCGTATATCAGGCCCATATTCCCACCTGTCCTTCGGGTTACTGGCTTTTCGGTTTTGCCAGCAAGAAATACCATCCTTTAAAGGATATGGACGCAAAGCGCTGGAACGACCGTCACATCAAAACCTGGTATTACACCACGAATCTCCATATGGGAGCTTTTATGCTTCCCAAATACGTTGAGGACCTTCTTGAGGAAGAAGAAGGAAGAACAAAAGAAGAACAGTCCGGTGGACTGTTCTTGGGAGCGCATTGACTCGCTTGGCGAGTCAGCGACCCGTAGTCAGCGACACGTAATCTTAAAATACGGAGGAACGAACGAATGAAAATCATGGTCATCGGCTGCGGAGGCGTAGCCACGGTAGCAATTCACAAGATCTGTCAGAATCCCATTTTTACGGAGATCCTTCTTGCCAGCCGCACTGTTTCCAAATGCGACAAACTGGCTGAAAAGCTTAAAAATACAACAAAAGCGAAAGTATCGACCGCGACGGTCAACGCAGATTCCCTGGATTCCCTGGTGGAACTTATGGAGAAATTTAAGCCCCATACCGTATTGAATGTGGCACTTCCTTATCAGGATCTTACCATCATGGATGCCTGCCTCAAGGCCGGAGCGAATTATGTTGATACCGCCAACTACGAGTGTGAGGATACGGACGATCCCAAGTGGCGGGCGATATATGAAAAGCGCTGCAAGGAAAAGGGCTTTACCGCTTATTTTGATTACAGCTGGCAGTGGGCTTACGATGAGAAATTTAAGAAGGCCGGTCTTACGGCTTTGCTTGGTACCGGCTTCGATCCCGGCGTGACCCAGGTATTTTCCGCCTACGCCCTTAAGCATTATTTTGACGATATTAATTATATAGATATCCTTGACTGCAACGGCGGCGACCACGGTTACCCTTTTGCCACCAACTTTAATCCCGAGATCAATCTTCGTGAGGTTTCTGCCAACGGCTCCTACTGGGAGAACGGACACTGGGTTGAGACAAAGCCCATGGAAATAAAGAGAGTATACAATTTTGACCAAGTTGGTCAGAAAGATATGTACCTTCTTCATCATGAAGAGATCGAGTCACTGGCCAAGAATATCCCCGGTATTAAGAGAATCCGTTTCTTCATGACTTTCGGTCAGAGTTATCTCACTCACATGAAGTGTCTGGAGAATGTTGGCATGC
>JAEEGT010000193.1 GCA_016280465.1 Lachnospiraceae bacterium
ACCACCGCCATACCTACGATGGAGATATTTGTAAGGGAAAGTCCGTAAGCAAATACCTGTGTCACGGTAGCCGCTACGGGAACAGAGACAAACAGCAATATGGAAACACGGATGTATTTGTCGAATTTCTTATAATAGCTTATCAGTACCGAAAACATAAGGCACAAAGAAGCCATGGGGAACAGGTAACTTAAAAGGAACAACGGGCCTCTCTGATAGCGGTTATATTCATCAAAGGTATAATAGATCCCCGTAAACTGGGCGATGATCAAAAGAACCCATCCCAGGACAGACATCAGTTCCACAAGCCTTAACCGAAGCGGTATCCTCTCTATCCCGATCTCACTGAGGCAAAGATCGCACATGTACCTGCACATTGCATGGATGATAGCGATGCTCATTGCAAAAACACAGGCATTGGTGATCCTGACCATCCAGTATGCAAGATTCGAACTGTCTCCGCGGTAGATATATGCGAACCTGTCGGAGGCAAGCAAGATGCTGGCCGAAAGCTCAAGGTAAATAAGGGCAGCCTTTCTTCGCTTCGGCAAGGTCCTGGTAATGGCGGCAAAAAGAGAAATCACGCCGCATATACCGGAAAGCACCAGCATTGCATTCAATTGATGTTCTTTCAAAAACTCGATCATTTAATCAAATCCTCCGACTTATTCCGAAAGTGCTTTTTCCATGGCTTCCCAGTCGAATACCTTTAAAAGGCTTTCAAGGGACGACAGTTTTTCTTTGTCGGCATCGGGCAGTCTGTACTCTTTCAACTGGGAAAGGACCATCTCCACCGCATCATAGTCCATCATCGGTACGAATTCTTTGAGCGCAACATAAGCATCACTAAGCATATCCCCGGGAACGGGAGGCTTGCCGGAATCGTCGGACTCTTCTTTCTTTATGCCTTTAAGCTTCTCACCGAATCCCTTGTACTCAGAAAGAAGTTTTCCGGTATTGGCATTGATATAATCCATGTCTTTATTGTTACCCGCGTCCTCAAGAGACTGACAGAAGGCGGAAAACTCCGTTGCTCCGATTATCCTTGCGGAACTCTTGAGAGCATGGACCTTAACGGTGTAAAGTCTAATATCTCCGGAATTGTATGCATCCTCGATGGTCTTGTAGTTCTCGGAAAGGGTATCCAGGAACATGTTAAGGGAGTACATGAAGGAGGAAGCGCCGCCGGAATTCTTTATTCCTTCGGAAACATCAATTCCCTCTACATCTTCAAGCCACAGCATGTCTTCGCTCAGGGTCTCTTCGCTTACCACCGCATCATTCGCCGTGGGCTCATGCATTATCTCCTTGGGCAGGTGCTTCATGATGGCATGCTCAACAGCCACTATGTCTATGGGCTTTGTAAGATAGCCGTTAAAGCCCTTGGATTTGTAGAATTCCTCGCCTCCTGAAGTGGCATTGGCAGTAAGTGCGTAGACCGGAAGATCCGGGTGCTTTTCCCTGATCTTTGCCACGGTCTCAAGGCCGTCCATTCCCGGCATCATATGGTCCAGAAGAACCACATTAAAGTCATTCATACCGATCTTCTCAAGACATTCCTCGCCGCTCTTTGCAGTGGTGATGAACATCTTGGTAGGTTTCAGCAGACCCTTGATGACAGTAAGGTTCATGGGGTTATCATCCACCACAAGGATGTCCGCATCGGGTGCGATAAAGGAAGGCAGATAAGCTCCGTCGGATCTTTCTTCGAGATCTTCCCTGAATACTCCGATCTCCTTGGGGTCGGCTATCTTCTGCTCCACTGTCAGGATAAATTCGCTGCCCTCTCCGTAAACGCTCTCACACCAGAGCTTACCTCCCATGAGTTCGGCAAACTGCCTTGATATGTCAAGGCCCAGACCGGTACCCTGGATGGAGCTGTTCTTTTCCTCGTCCAGTCGTTCGTAGGCTGAGAAGAGTTTTTCAAGGTCCTCCTCTTTGACTCCGATGCCGGTATCCTTGACGGATATCCGGAGGGAGAGTCCCGCCTCGTTCTTTCCGTTAACGGAAACCGAAAGTTTAAAACCGCCTTCATGGGTATATTTAACCGCATTGGTGAGAAGGTTCAATACAATCTGCTTTATCTTGCCTCCGTCACCGTACATGCGCTTTGGAAGGGTTTCATCGATGTCCACGTCAAAGTAAAGCCGCTTGTCTTCCGCGCGGCCCCTGATCATGGAGATCACGCCTCTTAACATCTCTTCCGTTTCATACTCCTGCTCCACCAGGTGCATCTTGCCGGATTCGATCTTGGAAATGTCCAAAAGGTCATTGACCAGCCCAAGCAGAGAGTCTGTTGCCAGTTTGATGTCTCTTGCATAATTCTTAACGGTTCCGGAGTATTCCTTGTCCTTATCCGGTGCTTTTTCCCGAAGGATCATCTCATCCATGCCGAGGATGGTATTGATGGGTGTACGGATCTCGTGGGACATATTGGCAAGGAATCTCGATTTGGCGGTATTGGCTCTTTCCGCCTCATCTTTGGCTTCCTGGATCTGCAGATACTGTTTTCTGATGACGGTGCTGTTAAGTATCCTCCATACGGTAAAGCCCGCAGCTATAATGGCAAGCACCATTATAAGAGCTCTTATGGCAAAAAGTTCCAGAAGTTTTGGCTTCTTTATAACCATAAAGACGCTTTCGGAAACCACTTCCTCTGTCCAGCTGTCGAGGATCTGTATATGAAGCCTGTAAGAACCGTATTTTAGTTCCGTATACTCCATGGGTTGAAGTTTCGAAAGTTTCGAGGTCCTGCCGGAATCCTTGGCTCCCTCCAGGTAGATCCTGATCATGGGGTTCGAGACGGAATAATCCAGGATCGCAGGGGTGATCCTGATACGACCCACATTGGAAGGAATGGTGTAAGTACCTCTGAAATCAGGGAAAATCTCTTTGTCGTCACAGAAAACACTCTTAATATCGATCTTTATCTCAGCATTAGATTCATAAAAATGATTTATGTTGACCTTGGATACACCGGACTGACCGGCTATGTAAAGATTTCCGTTTTCATCAACGGCACTGTAACAATGGGCAATGGGCACACTTGTAAGACCGTTGGCAGAATCGCAGAGCATGAATTCGTCAATGGAATCATTAAGGGCATCCTCTGCCCTGACCACATACACTCCCTGGGAAGAAAGGACCCAAAGATTATCGTTACTGTCGCAGAAGATATCAAAGTTATTGTTGTAAGGGAAAGATTTTACGTTATAGATCTTCCCGTCCTTTAAGTACTGAAGGGAGTTGGAGGTGATTATCCAAAGAATGCCGTTTTCCGGATCCCTCTTCATGCGCATGATAACATCGCTGGTAAGACCGTCTTCGGAGCTGAGGTTATTGATGCCTGAATCTGTGATCACATACAGGCCGCCGCCGTCGGTCCCCGCATATATCTCGCCGTTCTCCCCTTCACAGACCGTCAGTATGACTGTGTTTTTGATGCCGTCTTCCGAGCCTATGACACGATCGACAATACCGTCTTTAACAATGACGACTCCGCTGTTGGTGCCGGCCATTACGGAGCCGTCACTCATCTCCACGGTGCATCTGACTTCATCGCTGGGCATGCCGTTCTTAGTTGTGTATTCCGTTATCTCTCCGTTTGACTTAAGGCAGACAAGACCGTGACCGTTGGTGAAGGTCGAAAACCACACATTGCCGCTTGAGTCCGTTTTGATACAGCGAATCCTGGTGTCGGTAAAGTAGGCCGTAAGGAAATTCTCGACTCTGACTCCGGCGTGGCTTACTGCCCGCAATCCCGAATCCGTACCTATCAGGAGGTTGTTTTTATAAAGGCATGTACTGTTGACAACTTCGCCCGAAACTCCCGCGGCCCCGGTAAAGTCCATAAAATTGTTTGTTACAAACTTCATGACGCCGTGTCTGGAAGAAGTGAACCACATGTTACCCTGATAATCCGACTCGATCATCTCAAAGGAATCGTTTATGGGAAGGTTCCTTAGCATTATGGCGCGACCGGTCTCATCAATATAACCTGCGGCATTGCCCGAAGCAAACCACACCCTTCCGCATTCATAGGACAGGCAGTTAACGTTACTTGTGGGATTTACGTATATCTTTTCCAGTTTATCGGCATCATTTCCGAAAGAACCGTAGTACATCAGATTGGAATCCGTGGCATAGTAAATATAGCCGATCCTGTTTGGATCTGCCAGGATCGTGGTGATCTTCTCGGTCTTAAGATCTTTGCTTGTATAGAATTCTCCTATGGAGCCTGCGACAACGGTAAAGACGGACCCGGTCTTTGTATGACCGTATATACGTCCCGCCGAATCCGTATCAAGTTTCAGTATCCGTTCGTCATTAATCCTGTCATCGTCGAGTCTGTGTACTCTGCCGTTGGTATCAAGCCAGGCAACCCCGGAAGTGGTGCCTATATAGATATTTCCGTCTTTATCCTCCGCAAATGATCTTATGGAAGAAGAAGGAAGTCCGTCGGCCTTGGTGATCCTCGTGTAGTTCTCTCCTTCGACTATGACCACCCCATTGTCGTTGGTGGCAACAAAGATCCTGCCGTGACTATCCTCGTACATGCCGCGTCCGCTGGTAAGACCGGTCTGTGCGGGAAGTCTTTCGAAGGTTGTGCCGTCGTAACGGATGATACCGCTGTATCCGCCGATCCATATGTATCCGTCGCTTGCGGCAAGAACACAGTTTGCCTCAGAGGTTGGAAGTCCGTTGGTGGCATCGTATTTAACGGCCATAAAACCAACGCCTTCGATCTGTCCGGTAGCGGCATAACCGCCCCCCGACTCATGGGATTCGCTCTTTGCTTCCGCAAAAGCAGGCATCCGGCTTGTAAATATCATCAGGGCCAGACATGCCAGCGAAAAGAAGTTTTTAAACACCTTATGCTTCATCATCAGGCCTCCTTGTATTTATTCATGATCTTCTTGACCTCAGGCAGCGCCTCAAGAAATACCTCCACCACCTTGGGGTCAAACTGCTTGCCCGCATTGTCCCTTATAATCTCGATGGCCTCGTCCAAAGGATAGGCGGGCTTGTAGATCCTGGGGGATACCAGAGCATCGAACACATCGGCAACAGCCATTATCCTTGCGGAAAGAGGGATCACCTGACCGTGAAGACCCTCGGGATATCCTGTACCGTCCCATCTTTCATGGTGGTACGCTGCCATGTTTCTTGCTTCTTTAAGATAGTTGTCCCCTTCCACGGTACTTATGGCGTTTTCAAGGAAATTCTTTCCGGCGGTGGTATGGGACTTCATTATCTCAAACTCCTCGGGAGTGAGTTTTCCCGGCTTATTAAGGATCGCATCCGGGATCCTTATCTTGCCCACATCATGCAAAGGAGCGGACATTTCCACATCGTTCATGTATTTGTCCGTAAGTTTTTCCGTGTAGTACCCGTTCTTTTTAAGCCCCTGAAGGATGATACGGACATAGGCCGCTGTCTTTTGAATATGGGCACCTGTATCCGAGTCTCTGCTTTCCACCATGTCCGCCATGGTAATGATCAGTCCGTTCTGAAGCTTCGCAATGGACTGGGATTTGGCACGGATATCGTTCATCTGTGCCACCGTATCACCGGTCATCTTGCAGATTGCCCTGTACAGAAGTTCTATCTCGTCGCCGGTCCTGATATTAAGGGACTCGATCTTGCGAAGACTGGAATCGTCCGTATCGTCACTTGTCACAAATTCATTGGCATACTGAGTGATGCTGACAATGGGCATGACAACCCGGTATCTGGTGATCCAGACCGCAAGTACCACAGTCAGGATAAAGAAACCGGAAAACAGTATAAGAACCCTTATGAGGAAGGGCCTTGTATAATCGTAAACGCTTTCAAGTCCCACATTGGTAATGGTATAGCAGACACAATCATGATTGGCGTTAAACACAGGAATTGCCGTGGTCACAAAGTGACCGTAATAATCCTGCATCAAAACGGAGGGAACGCTCCTTCCCAGGAGCATATCGTCAAGATATGGCAGAAAAGCCATCTCGTAATCAACTACGGTTCCCGGAGGATCTCCTTCCACAAAAGTCCCGTCTTCAAGGTAGGAATCAAGGTCGAATACCACATGACATCCGTCCTTATCGACCTTGTACACGTAGAGAAAAGCAATGTCCATGGAACTGTCTCTGATGATGCTTAACCGTTCCTTGGTCTCAAGGTATCCCGGTGCTTCCTCCCCGTATTTCAGGAAATCTTCCACCCTTTCCGGGTCTATCTCTCTTGAAGCCAGAGTTGCAAACTGTTCAGCGGTTCCCGCAAGCCATTCCATGGCCGTGGTCCTGTAGTCCACCAGACTTATGACAGAGATGATCGTAGCGGTAAAAACCATGGATATTATGAGTATGGTGGACATCCTGATCCCTATGGAACTTGAGGGTCTGACATTTCTGCGATACCGTTTTAAGTCCTCGCCGTCCAAAGGGGTCTGGTACCAGTGAGAAAGTTTTACTTTATCTTTGATCTTCTTAGGAACCATAAAGATAATCAGATAAGCCAAAAGAAGGGAAAAGGTCTTGTCCAGAAGATCGGTTATGAAGGTGGCCGCTATAAAGCTTAAAACAGGGCGTATTTTAAAGGCATCCATCAGCCCGTTGACAATATCGGAAAGCATGGGGGAATCGGTGGTGGTACCGTACAGGAAAATGGTGACGAAAGACCCCAGTCCTCCGCCAACGAGAGCCAGGACTATCACAAAGACAATGTGTCTTACCACCGGATTGATTTTCGTTTTCTCTCTTGAAAAGAAAATGGCCGCGGCAACAGCAATGATCATGTTCAAAGAAGCATAGTATATGGACTCTCCGTCCAGAAAGAAATTAAAGAGATTGGTCCCGAGAGCCGTAACGATACCGGGAATAAGGCCTCCGAGGGCAGAAACGATCAAGGTCCCGACTGTATCCATATAGAAGGGAAGATCCGTTTCCCGAAGAGCCATGGAAAATAGGATATTCAGCGCTACGCCGAAAAAATTAAGGATCAGAACCCAGGGTTGAAATATCTTGACTTTACCTTGCTTGACCTTCTGCACCATATCGTCTCCCACGAAATGAAATCGTTGTATTTTGGCGCCTTCGCGCACAAAATATATTATACGACACCTTAATTATATAACAATTTGCAAAAAAAGATGAAGTTTCTCGAAAAAAGAAAAAAAGCGCCTCCGCTTACGCGGAGACGCCGGGAGAGAGAAAAGGAGTTGTCTCAGTCGTTGTTTGAAATCTTATAGATAAACTTTACACCGGCCTTGTCCTTATCCTCCTCGGAATATTTGGAATACTCCGAAGATACGGCTGAAATGGCATCAAAGCGCTCGGAGAGGCCTTCGATATCATCGCTCATGATCTCATTGAGTTTTCCCACGCCTTCATCATTGAACTTTGTAAGGCCGTCCTTTAATTCACCTTCGCCCTTGTAAAGCCTGTCGACTCCTGCCACAAGATCGGGTGTTGCGGACTTAAGGGTGTTGGCACCGGCAGTGGCTTTACCTACGCCTGCGGTATAGGCGTTTAATCCGTTGTAGAAGGTCTTGTAGGAATCAAGCTGTGCCAAGAGTCCTTTAAGGGTTTCTATGCCGCTTGCTATGGCCTGATTGCCTGCATCGATCTTCCCCTGTACCTCGGCTGAATTAAAGTTATCGTCAATGAGCTTTTGGATCTGCTCTTCAGTTTTAGCTGCGATCAAAGCCTTTACTTCATCCGAAGCCATTTTTTGATCCGTAATGGCTGAAATCTGTGCTTTTACGGCATCTCCCGCCATATTTTCATCGGTCTTTGCATCAATGACAGCCTGAACATCCGGCATGGCCAGAGCCTGTTCCTCGGTAATTCCGTATGCTGCTGCGGTCTCAGCCGCTACAGCCTGTGAAACCTGTGCTTTTACCGATTCTCTTACACCTGCGGTGACCTGAGCCTCAACTTCGGTGCGTACAGCCTGTGTTACCGCCTGTGTCACTGCCTGTGTGTTTGCTCTTACAGCCGTTTCCACCTGACTGCGGGCGGTACCTGCGGCATCGGTTCCCGCCAGCGTGTTAATACACCCGTTGATAACAGTCGCGTAGTTGGCCATGGTCAGGCTTTCGGAGGTAAGGCCCTTTGCTCTTAACTGTTCGGAGGCTGTAGCAAGCAAAGCATTGAAGACCTGAGTCGCGCCGTCATTAAGGGCTTTGCTGTTGGAATCCAGGGTATTGAGACCGTCTGACAGCTGCTTTACGCCGTCTTCAAGTTTCCTGGAACCGTTAAGGAGTTCTCCCAGACCGTCGCAGAGTCGTGACGAACCGTCCATCAGGGAATCCATGGCCTCATTGACCTTATCCATATCATCCTTAAGTTTGTCAAGTTCTTCGGAACTGTCGAGTTTAAGGTCGTTAAAGATACTGTTTGTTACCACCATGTACATTCCGGGGAAGTCACAGTCTTTAACATCGGCCTCAAAGGTAAGTTCGTCCGCTTTGGTGAACTTATCGCTTGCTTTTTCCAGTTTCTCGTCAAGTTTGCTGCCAAGATCCTCATAAAGTCCGGGAAAAGCAAGACCGGTAACGGCGTATCTGTTGCCGTCAAAGACCACGCGTCCTTTGGAAACGGTGACATTTTCGCATTTTTCTCCGTCAAGGACGGTTACGGCGGCTGCCGCAAAGGGAACATACACGGTCTCGTGCTTTCCGTTTATCAGGCAGTCTTCGCTCTTTTTGTCGGTAAAAGAAACCACTACCTTCAGGTGTCCGGTCTTACCGCTGAGTTCCGAGGCTTTGACTTCTTTATCATCAAGGTAATACTTTACGGACACATCAACGGGAAGATCGTATTCCGTATTATTTTCGTTTTCTTCTTCCGTTCCGTCCTCAATCCATACCGAATCCATAACCTTGTTGACACTTCCGTCGGAATCTGTGAATACATATACCACTTCGTCGTTAAGTTCCGTCTTTTCCGAGGAAGTCTTGGTCTCTTCAAAAGTTTCGGCCGATGCGGTCTCTTCGCTTTCTTCCGTGCTTTCGTTTATGTCTTCCGAAGGTTCCGCATAGTTGCCCGAAGCGAGACTTAAAGCAAGGATCGTAGCAAGTGCAAGTGCAGATACGGTTTTCAATGTCTTTTTCATATAGCCATTACCTCTCTTCCGTTTAACAAATCTTTATGATGATCTTCACGTTCTTTGGCCTTTCTGTTCATGTGAAGGGTCGTATGTATTATCAGCCCGTCAAATACCGCAAGCAGCGACGGCAGGAACAGTATCACGCAGACCATACTGATGATGGCTCCGCGAGCCATGAGCAGGCACATTGAACTGATGATATCGATGTTTGAATAAAGAGCTACTCCGAAGGTTGCCGCAAAGAGTCCCATGCCGCTTACGATAATGGAAGGGATGGAGGACTTAAGGGCCGTGATAACGGAGGACTTTCTGTCGCAGCCCGACATCCTTTCTTTTTTGTACCTTGTGGTCATCAGGATCGCATAGTCTACGGTGGCACCAAGCTGGATGGTGCTTATGCAGATGGGTGCGATAAAGGGAAGTGACTGGCCCAGGTAATGAGGAAGTCCCAGGTTTATAAAGATTGCAAGTTCTATGACCGCAATGAGGATAAAGGGAAGGGACAGGCTCTTCTCGACCAATGCGATGATCACGAATATCGAAAGGATCGAAACCGCATTAACGACCTTGAAATCGTGGTCCGTGGTCTCGATCATGTCCTTCATGCAGGGTGCTTCACCGATGAGCATTCCGGACTTATCGTACTTTTTTACCACATCGTTTATCTTGCCGATCTGGGCGTTGACCGCGTCACTGGCAACCTTGTATTCGGAATTTATGAGGATTAGCTCGTGAGTATCACTCTGAAGCATCTCTTCTACCTTTGAAGGGATCATTTCCTTGGGAAGACCGCTCCCGACTATGGAATCAAGTCCCAATACGTTCTTAACTCCGTCAATCTTCTTTATTTCTCCGATCATGTTCCGGACATCTTCATCAGGAGTTGCCGTATCCACAAGGAGCATGTGGGTGCTTGCCACATTGAAGGTTTCGGAAAGCTTTTGGTCGGCTTTTATAACTTCAATGTTTCCAGGCAGGCACTGTCCCATGTCGTAATAAACTTCACTGTTGGTCTGCTTATATCCTGCATAGGCGGGAACCGCAACGGCTATCATAAGGAGGATAAATACAGGGAAAACCTTTACTATCCCTCCGGCTATGTTTCCAAGTTTCGGCAAGAAGGTCTTATGTCTTGTTTTCTGTAAGGGCTTATCAAGAATAAGCACCATGGAGGGAAGTATGGTCACGCAGCCTATAACTCCCAGAAGAACACCCTTGGCCATTACGATCCCGAGATCCGCACCGAGAGTAAAACTCATAAAGCAAAGAGCGATAAAGCCCGCAACCGTGGTGACGGAGCTTCCAAGAACCGATGTCAGGGTCTCTTTTATGGCGTGGGCCATTGCTTCTTTGTGATCCTCATATTCCGAAAGTTTTTCGTTATATGAATTCCACAAAAAGATTGAATAATCCATGGTCACCGCCAGCTGCAATACTGCGGAAAGCGCCTTGGTTATGTAGGATATCTCACCCATAAAGTAATTGGTGCCAAGGTTATAAAGGATGCAAAGCCCGATGCTTGCAAGGAACACAAAGGGCACCAGCCAGCCGTCCAATAAAAGCAGCATGGCAAAGGCCGCACAGGCAACCGCAATGCCCACATATACGGGTTCTTCCTGTTCGCATAGGTCCTTAAGATCCACCACCAGAGCACTCATGCCGGAAACAAAACAGTTTTCTTTTACCGTGCTTCTAATATCCTTGATGGCCTGCATGGTCACGTCGGCGGATGTGGACGAATCAAAGAAAACTGAAAGCATTGTGGCATCGCCCTTGTTGAAAAGGTCCAAGACCTTATCGGGAAGCATCTCCTTGGGGATATCCACGTTCATGAAGGAATCGTACCAAAGCACCGTTTCCACATGGTCTATGGTCCTTAATTCCTCACACATCTTTGCTACGTCAGGGTCCTTCATGCCTTCCACGACTATAAAGGAAAAAGCACCCTTTCCGAATTCATCCAGCAATATGTCCTGCCCCTTTACCGTCTCCATATCCTTAGGCAGGTAGGTAAGCATATCGTAGTTGATCCTTGTTTTGATCATTCCTAAGACAGAGGGAATCGCCAAAAGAATTGCCACAACGAAGATCGCCACTCTTCCTTTGACAACGCCTTTTTCAAATTTCATTTGTCTCACACTCCTTTCTCTTTGACACACAAGATACCATGCAATACTACATAGTTAAACGGACAAAAAGAAAGGGATGCCCGAATTTCGGACATCCCGTGTAAAACTGTATGAAATTTGGGCAAATGTGCGTGAATGCCTAAAATCATGCATTCAGCAGACTGTAATAGAAACCTCTTTGCTCCACCAGCTGGTTGTGAGTGCCCTGCTCGATGATGTTTCCGTCCTTCATGACAAGTATCAGGTCTGAATTCTTGATAGTGGATAGTCTGTGGGCAACAATAAAGCTGGTACGACCCTCCATCAAAGCCCTGAAGGCTCTGTTTATGCGGATCTCCGTTCTTGTATCGATGGATGAGGTTGCCTCGTCAAGGATCAGGATGGGAGGTACGTTAAGCATCAATCGGGCGATACATATAAGCTGTTTCTGTCCTGCCGAAAGATTCTCTCCGTCGGGAGACACAATTGTGTCATACCCCTTCTCAAGTCTTGAGATAAAGCCGTGAGCATGGCTCTTCTTTGCAGCCTCGATGATCTCCTCTCTTGTCACATTATCCCTGCCGTAAGCGATATTGTCCGCGATGCTTACGGACTTAAGCCAGGTATCCTGAAGCACCATTCCGATATTCTTTCGAAGGGTCGATTTCGATATGCTGTCGGATGCGATGCCGTCGTAAAGGATCTTACCGCCGTCAGGCTCGTAAAAACGCATGAGCAGGTTGATAAATGTGGTCTTTCCGCAGCCTGTGGGACCAACGATGGCAATATGGCTTCCGGGTTTTACATGGAACGAAATATCGTATAACAGTTTCTTTGTCTTATCGTAAGAAAATCTGAGGTCATTTATCTCAATATCTCCGGAAAAAGCAACCGCATTCCCGGCAGGATCGTCGGTATCAACCATATCCTCTGCATCCAAAAACTCAAATATCCTTCCCGCACAGGCAAGGGCATTCTGAAACTCCGTGATGACTCCCGAGATTTCATTAAAGGGCTTTGTATACTGATTTGCGTAGCTTAAGAAACAGGAAAGTGTTCCTACGGAAAGTCCCCCTCCGATGGCGACCAGCGCCCCGAAGAAAGCAACGGAAGCATACACAAGGCCGTTTACGAATCTGGTCACGGGATTTGTGGTGGAAGAAAAGAAAAGTGCCTTCAGGTTCGCTTTGGCAAATTCGTCGTTCTTTTTGCTGAATTTTTCGATCTCCGCTCCTTCCGCTCCGAAGGTTTTTATCACTCTCACGGCACCCACGGTCTCATTGATGAAGGATGTTAAGCCGCCCTGCAGAGATGCCTGTTTTCTGAAGTGCTTATAGGTCTTTTTTGAAATAAAGGTTGCCGCAAACAGGGACACCGGGGTGAGAACCACAACCACCAGGGTGATCCATACATTGATGTTAAACATGAACACCAGTGTGGCAACTATGGTAAGAAGGCCCACAAAAAGCTGGGAAAAACCAAGGAGCAGACCGTCGGAAAGTCTGTCCACATCGGCGATCATGCGGCTTAACAGATCTCCGTGACCATGGGTATCGATATAGGAAACCGGCACCGAATGGATCTTGTTAAAAAGACGGACACGAAGATCCCTGACCACATTGAAGGCCACCCTGTTATTGATAAGTGTCATGATCCAGGTGGTGACACCGTTTATAAGGAGCATGGCAAGGAACAGTTTAAGGATTGCAAAGAGGCCCTCAAAATCTACAAGTCCCTGTCCCACCATCTCATCGATGGCACGGCCGGTAAGCACGGGAATATACAGGTTTGACACCACATTGGCCACAGCAAAAAGAAGGGATAGAATAAGCAGCGGTGCAAAGGGCTTAACGAGGCCTAAGATCCTTTTAAAAACCGATCCGTTTTTCATAATGAGCCCTCCCCGTCAAATGTATTCTGGGATTCGCATATCTCCTTATAAACCGGACACTTGTCCATAAGATCTTCGTGAGTCCCTATACCCGCGATCTTACCTTCATCCATGACTATTATCTTATCGCAATCCTTAACGGAAACGATACGCTGGGAAACTATTATAACGGTCTTGCCCGTAAGGGTCCGAAGATTTCCCCGAAGTTTCGCATCTGTAGCATAGTCAAGAGCACTGGAAGAATCATCCAGCGCATAAATATCCGCATTCTTAACAAGAGCCCTTGCAATGGTAAGTCTCTGTTTCTGCCCTCCCGAAAGATTGGCTCCGCCCTCTCTGATCTCAAGATCAAGGCCCTCGCCCTTAGCCTTCACCACATCCGAAGAAACGGAAAGTTCCACAGCCCGCTCCATATCGGCATCCGTGGCATCGGGATTTGCCAGAAGAAGGTTTTCGCGCAAAGACCCGGAAAAAAGCTGAGCCCTCTGTGGCACAACGGAAATATGCTTACGAAGTGACGTCAGGGTAAGATTATTTATATCCTCTCCCTTAAAAAGCACGCGCCCCGATGTGACATCGTAAAACCGCATCATAAGGCTTATTATCGTGGATTTACCGGAACCGGTACCGCCGATGACGCCGATATGCTCTCCCGCTTTGACGGTAAAATCAGCATCCTGTATAAATTCTTCTCCGGATCCCGGGTACTTAAAGGAAACTCCCTCGAACTTAAGGATCTCATCGGTATCCGCAAGATCGTCCGCAGAAACGGTTCCCTCGTCCTTAAGACCGTTCTCCACGGAAAGTGTGTCTCCTATCCTGCCCGCACAGGCAAGGGCTCTGTTAAGGGTAATGATGAGGTTTGAAAGCTTCACAAGCTCCACCAGGATCTGTGACATATAGTTTACAAGAGCATAAACCTGACCGTTGGTAAGAGTCCCGTCATTGACAAGATTGGCACCGTTAAAGATAAGGATCAGCATTGCAAGATTGACGATTATAAGGGTGGCAGGATTAAGCACAGCCGCAAATCGGGAAGTCACCAGATTCAGACGGTACATCGAAACATTTTCGTCTTCGAAGTCTTTCTTTTCCCTGTTTCCCGCGGAAAAAGCACGCACCACTCTCACGCCCGAGAGATTCTCCCTGATATGTCCCGTAAGGGAATCCAAAGAACCCTGGATCTTTTTGTACATGGGAATGGTCTTTAAGGTGATAAAGAACACCACGATAAAAAGCACGGGGATCACCACCGTAAAGATAAGTGCAGCCCGCACGTTGATGGTAAAGGCCATGATCATGGCACCGAACACGATAAAAGGTGAACGAAGCAGCAGCCTGAGAGTCATGTTGACGCCGTTTTGAACCTGGGAAATATCTCCCGTCATACGGGTAATAAGGGAGGCTGTTCCGCTTTGATCTATATTTTCATGGGAAAAAGAAAGAATTTTCTCGTACAGACTCTTACGAAGGCTCCTGGCAAAACCCACGGCGGCTTTGGCCGCAAAAAACTGTGCCGTAAGAGCACAGGTAAGTCCGATCACGTAAAGAGCAAGGAGCATGCCGCCGGATTTAAAGATCACGCTCCTGTCGCCGCCCGTAATGCCCCGGTCGATTATCCCCGTAATTATAAGGGGAATGATAAGTTCAAATATCGCCTCCAGCATCTTAAAAGCCGGGGCGATTACACATTCTTTTTTGTATGGTGAAAGAAATTTAAGAAGTTTTTTCAAGGTTTAATTCCTGCGTGATAAATTGTATAATAACTGTAGACTCACAGTGTATTACGATAAATATATCAAAAGGAAACCGAAATGGCAAACTTTACCGAGAATGCGATAAAAGAATCTTTTATAAAGCTTCTGGCGGAAAAGCCCTTAAGCAAGATCAGCGTCAAGGACATAGTCGAAGACTGCGGGATAAACAGGAATTCCTTCTACTATCACTTTCATGACATTCCCGAGCTTCTGGAGAAACTCATAATAGAAAGTGCGGAGACCATCATAAGCCAGTACCCTTCCATCGATTCCGTGGAACAGTGCGTCAACGTGGCAATAGAATTTTCACTTCAGTATAAGAAAGCCCTTCTTCATATATTCAATTCAGTTAACAGGGATATCTACGAGCAGAACCTCATGAAGGTATGCGATCATGTGGTGAGAGTCTATCTGGACAAGGCCTTTAAGGATACCGAAGTTAAAGAAGCGGACAAAGAAGCCGGCATCACCTTTATAAAGTGCCTTACCTTCGGTCTTATCATAGACTGGATGAGCATGGGCATGGATGCAGAGGCTCCCAGGGACTGCTATCGCGTGCTGGAATTATGCAAGGGAATTTCCGATGAGATAATTGCCCGAAGCACAAATCTTCATGTATAATTCGCCGTAGCAAGGCATAAACCATATGCCACCGCGTAAAAATTACGTCAAGCATAAACTATCTGCCGCCTCGGCAGACTCCCCATCTAAAGATGCAAAAACCCCTGCCGCGCTGCGGCAGGGGTTTTAATATCATCATTCTTTCTCAGGTAAAATGGAATATGCAATGTTGGTGGAGTGATCCGCAACTCTCTCAAGTCCGGAAGCGATATCCGAAAAGATCATTCCGGCCTCGGGCGTGCATTCGTTTCTTGTAAGTCTGTCCACGTGATTCTTCTGAAGTTCACGTTCTTTTTCATCAATGGCATCCTCAAGGGCGTTGATCTTATCGATGTTTTCGTCGCTCTGTGTCGAGAAGGTCAATACCGACAACCGGTAGATCTCATTGACCATATCAAGCATCTGACCAAGCTCTCCCTGGGCTACCTTGGATATGGTAACGCCGGTGTCCTTTCTGGTGCGGGCGGCATCGGCAATATTCTCGGCATGGTCGCCGATACGCTCGATATCGTTGACCACATGGAAGAGTCCGCCGATGGACTTTAAGTCTTCGATTGGAAGGGTGGTCTGGTTGATCTTAACAAGATAATTGGTAATGGCGTGGTTTAAGAAATTAATGTTTTCCTCGACCTTGTATACCTCTTCGATATCCTCTTCATCAAGGGTGATGAGGGCGTTCATGGCACGGTTGAGATTTTCACCCGCAAGGCTTGCCATACGCTCAACTTCCTTGATAACTTCCACAACTGCGGTAGCTGGGTTGAGCACAACCTTCTTGCCGATAAACTGAAGTTCGAAGCTCTCTCTGTAGCCGACCTTCTTCTCTTCCCCGGGGATCACCAGTTTGGTAAGTCCGACAATGGGGGTTATGAAAGGAGTCATGACAATAACCTGGATAATCTTGATAAACAGGTGAGAAAAAGCAACTATACGACCCGCATCATTGCCTGCGATCTTTGACATGATGTTCACAAAGGCATCCACATCAAAGGCAAAGAACACATACATGAGCACCGTACCGATTATGTTAAAAAGCACATGTATGCTGGCAGCACGCTTTGCATCGAGACGTCCGGAAAGGGATGCCAGCACCGCGGGTGTACATGCACCGATGTTACTTCCGAGGGTTATGTACATGCACATGTCAAGTCCCACAAGCCCCTGATTGGCAAGTAAGACCATGATACTTACAACAACGGAAGAACTCTGTATAACGGCGGTAAAAGCAAAGCCTAAAAATACTGCAAACAAAGGAGATTTCAAAGAAGAAAAAAGATTGATGATCTCGGGAGATTCCTTCATGGTCCCCATGGCTGAAGACATGGCGGAAAGACCTGAGAACAGAACGCCGAAGCCTACGACTATCTCGGCAAATTTCTTGATGTTCTGTTTCTTGCAGAACATTATGGTAAGCACGCCGCCCAAAAGAAAGAGGGGTGCGATCTTTTCAAGTTTAAAGGAAACAAGAAGGGCTGTGACTGTGGTACCGATATTGGAACCAAAGATAACGCCGGCAGCCTGATAAAGATTCATGAGCCCCGAGTTAACGAAGGAGACCACCATTACCGTACAGGCCGATGAAGACTGTATAACGGCGGTAAAGAAAAGACCAACCAAAATACCCATAAAACGGTTGCTGGTCAGACGCTCCAGAATACTTCTGAGTCTGGCGCCCGCGAAAGCCTCTATGCTGTCGCTCATAACCCTCATGCCGTACAGGAAAAATCCAAGTCCGCCGCAAAGTGAAAGAATTACTCCTAAATTCATCCGGTCTACCTCTTAACAATCCTCAAGTTCATCCATTATAGATTTAATCACATTCGGACCGGTGTTACAATGGTAATATCCACAAATTTTTAATTTGGCTTACGGGTTTCTTATGGATTTTTGCCTTCGAGCATTTCCTTTGCTTCCGCAAGTTTCCCGTTCTTAAGGGCATTGCGGATCCTGGTGGATGAGATATCCCTGCCCTTGTATTTGACCTTTTCTATGACCGTGACCCTGATCCCAAGTTCATCTTCCATACTCTTTAAAAGTTCCACGTTGCCGCGTCCCTTGTATCCGAAAGAAAGATCCGGGCCGCATACAAGTTCCTTGCAATGAAGACGGTCCCTTAAAACAAGCCTTGCAAAATCCTCGGGCTCCTGCCGCATGGTCTCTGAGTTTAATTCATACTCCACGAGGCAGTCCACTCCCAGAGATTCAAAGATACGGTACCGCTCTTCGCGGCTTAATATCCTGCCGCTGCTTTTAAGGAATCTTTCCGATTCCCCCGTAAATGTAAATACCAAAGCCTTTGTGCCGTCCTTTTTGCCGGTGATCTCACGGATGAGCCTTCTGTGACCCAGATGGATCCCGTCAAACTTCCCTATCACCACTCTGGTGCTTTTATATTCAATTTCGCTGAGTCCGTCCGTAATGATCAATTTAAGCTCCCAAAAACATTTTTACGGGGATGAGCAAAGCCTCCCCTGCAGAAAAACTGTAAAGCCCCGCAAATCTGTTGTCCGATGTATAAAGCAAAACCCTTTCACCGTCGGAAAAAGAAAACTCCCCGAAAAATTCCGAAGGGATCTTGTTCCCGTTTAACAGTCTCTTCTCGCTCTCTTCGCCGGTCACTATCCTTTTAAGCCCCGGAAAAGCAGAATCCGTAGGCAGCACCGCTTCCTCAAGCCTTCCCTCGTCCTTTAAGATCTGAAGGTCTGAAAGCCTGTAGGAATCCTCGGCTTTAAAGGGTCCCGAAGCGGTTCGCTTAAGTCCCGTCATCACCGCAAGTTCACCGCACTTTTTTGCCATATCTTCGCACAAAGATCTTATGTAGGTACCCTTTCCGCATTGGACTCTGACGGAAACCGAAGGCAGCTCCATGGAAAGAATCTCTATATCGTAGATCTCAACAAACTGCGGTTTTCTTTCAACGGTCTTTCCCGCTCTTGCCAGATCGTAAAGCTTGTGTCCGTCCACCTTTTTGGCCGAATACATGGGGGGAACCTGGTCATAGCCTCCCACAAAGGATCTTATGGCTTTTGTAAGTTCCTCGGGCGTGACCTTCGGTGTTCTTTTTTCAAGGACTTCACCTGAAATATCCAGAGTGTCGGTCCTTACTCCCAACAGAAAAGAAGCGACATACTCCTTACGTTTGTCCGTCAGCATGTCGCAGAGTTTCGTGGCATTACCGATGCATATGGGAAGCACACCCTCGGCATCGGGATCAAGAGTGCCGGTGTGTCCCACCTTTCTTGTTCCCGCGATACCCCGCATGAGTGCCACCGCATCGAAGCTGGTAAAGCCCTTTTCTTTATAAAGATTGATAATTCCGTTTATCACTTTTTGCTACCGTACTGCGCTTCTATCTGCGCCGTGATATTGTTCACCACATCGTGGAAATTACCGTTGATATTGCAGCCTGCGGCACGAACATGTCCGCCGCCGCCGAAATACCCGGCGATCTTTGCAACATCGATCACACCGCCGGATCGTAAGCTGACCTTGTATTCCATGGTCCCGGTCTCATACATGAAGACCGCAACTTCCACACCCTTAATGTTTCGTAACTGATTTACTATGCCTTCGAAATCCTTGGAGGTCACCCTGTAAAAGTCCATCATCTTCTTGTCCACCTGGCTTACAGCCACGCGGCCGTCCATGATGAGCATGCTCTCTAAGAGTGCACGACCCATGATCTGAGTCTGAAGATATGTCTTTTCGTAAAAGGTCTCCTCAATGAGTTTCGGGAAATCAAAGCCGAAGGAAACAAGCTCCGCGGCAGTCCGAAGTGTCTTGGGCGAGGTGTTTGAATACTGAAATACTCCGGTATCGTGGATGATCCCGATGTAAAGAGCCTTGGCGATATCCTCGTCAATAAGTTCCTTGTCCAGAAGATCGTAAACAAGTTCACTGGCACTTGAGGCATTGGGATCCACGTAATTATAGTCTCCCGTGCCGGGATTTGAAATGTGATGATCGATGTTGATGGTACGCTTAGCACTGTCAAAGAGTTTCTCCGCATCTCCCAGTCTGTCCTTGCCGCAGTCCACGGCAAAGAAAACATCGAATTCCTCATCACAGTTCTTTGCATCCTCTATGGCATCGATGTTCTTTATGCAGTTAAAGATATCTGCGGGTTCCTCCAAAAAGATCCGCACGGTAACATCGGGACGTTTCTTTTTGATATAAAGAAAGAGTCCCATGGTGCTGCCGATGCAGTCTCCGTCCGGGCGTATGTGCCCGCTGATACCGATGGTCTTTGCGCTATCAAGTTCCTTCGACAGGTTTATCATCTGATCTGTTCACATCCTCTATGAGCTTGGACATATTGACACCGTATTCGATGGAATTGTCCATTACAAAGGTTATGGCGGGAGTATTTCGCAAATTGATCCTTTTTGCAAGAAGGCTCTTGATAAAGCCCTCTGCGCTCTTTAAGCCCTGATAGGTGTTCTTTCTGGCTTCCTCGTCACCAAGGACGCTTATGTAGGCCTTGCAGGTCTTAAGATCCGGAGCCACCTCGCATGCGACCACACTTGTCAGTGGGCTGATGCGGGGGTCCTTTATCTCTCCCCGTATGATGTTGGCAAGCTCTCTGTAAACTTCCTCATTGATACGGGTGTTCTTTATACTGTTCTTTCTCATTTGTATCACCAGCTTTCCGGGCGGACAATGCTACCTGGGTACCTCGACCATGACGTATGCTTCGACCACATCCAGTTCTTCCATACCGTCAAAGTCTTCAAATACGAGACCGCACTCGAATCCTGCCTTAACTTCCTTAACGTCATCCTTGAAGCGCTTCAAAGAAGCAAGTGCTCCTTCGTAGATCACGTCGTCGCCGCGGCGGATACGGATCTTGCAGTTCTTCTGGAATACACCGTCAAGCACATAGGAACCGGCGATCTTTCCGATAGCGGAAGCCTTGAAGATCTGACGGACCTCTGCGTGACCGATGATCTTTTCCTCGAATACGGGATCCAGCATGCCCTTCATGGCATTCTCCACATCCTCGATGGCCTGATAGATGACCTTGTAAAGTCTGATATCAACACCTTCGTGCTCTGCGGTAGCCTTGGCCTGTACATCGGGCTTAACGTTAAAGCCGATGATGATGGCGTTACTTGCAAGAGCAAGAGATACGTCGGATTCGTTGATAGCACCTACGCCGCCGTGGATAACCTTGACCACAACTTCCTC
>JAEEGT010000020.1 GCA_016280465.1 Lachnospiraceae bacterium
AACATGCGTGCCGACGGCAAAGCCATCGTCATCATCACCCACAAGATGCACGAGGTCGAAGCTCTTTCCGACAGAGTGGCTGTCCTTAGAAAGGGCGCTTATGTGGGCGAGATGGAGACTGCCAAGACCAATGCCAAGGAAATGACGGACATGATGGTTGGTCATGCGGTGACTCTTAACATCGAGCGTCCGGACCCTGTGAATCCCAAACCGAGGATTCAGGTAGAGGGTCTTACGGTACGGAGCAAAGAAGGAATAGTCAAACTGAAAGATGTTTCTTTTACCGCCAACAGCGGTGAGATCCTGGGAATAGCCGGAATCTCGGGTTGCGGCCAGAAGGAACTTTTAGAGGCCATTGCGGGACTTCAGCCTGCGGAGGCCGGCAGTATCTCATATATCACCGACGACGGAAACAAGGACGAACTGCTTGGTAAGGATCCCCTTAAGATCGCAGACATGGGTGTCACCCTTTCTTTTGTGCCTGAGGATCGACTGGGCATGGGACTTGTGGGCAACATGGACCTTACGGACAACATGATGCTTAGGTCCTTCAGGCGTGGCAAGACCGTGTTTACGGACAGAAAGGCCCCTCACGACCTGGCTGAGACGGTGGTCCACGACCTTGAGGTTGTGACTCCCGGAGTGTCCACTCCCGTAAGGCGCCTTTCCGGCGGTAACGTACAGAAGGTGCTGGTGGGCCGTGAGATCGCTTCGGCGCCTACGGTGCTCCTTACTGCCTATGCGGTGCGGGGACTTGACATCAACTCTTCCTACACCATTTACGACCTTATCAATCAGCAAAAGAAAAAAGGCGTGGCTGTCATATTTGTCGGCGAGGACTTAGACGTGCTCCTTGGAATCTCCGACAGGATCCTGGTGCTTTGCGGTGGGCGTGTCAGCGGCATCGTGGACGGCAGGACCGCCGATAAGAACGAAGTCGGTATCCTTATGACCAGAGTAGGAGGCAACGATGAAAAATAAGAATAAAGAGCCTCTTTTCCATATAGTCAAAAGGGCGACCATGCCGTGGAAACAGGCATTGCTTATCCGCCTTGCGGCCATTGTGGCGGCACTTCTTGTGTGCGCGGTGGTGACTACGGTCCTTACCGGTGATAACCCCATACAGGTCTATGCTACCATAGTGAAGGGCGCCTTCGGAACCCCCAGAAGGACCTGGATCACCCTTCAGAACACATCCATACTTTTGATCATTTCCCTGGCACTTACCCCTGCTTTTCGCATGAAATTCTGGAATATCGGGGGTGAGGGACAGGTGCTCATAGGCGGTCTTGCGGCTGCGGCCTGCATGATCCTGCTTGCGGAGAAACTTCCCAACGGCCTTGTGATCGTGGTTATGATACTCACAAGCCTCATGGCGGGAGCTCTCTGGGGCTTTATCCCCGCAGCGCTAAAAGCAAAGTGGAACACCAACGAGACTCTTTCCACCCTGATGATGAACTATATCGCCACTCAGCTGGTGGCCTATTTCACCATTGTGTGGGAGGTACCGAAGGGTTCAGGTAAGATCGGGATCATTAACCAGTCCACACACATCGGCTGGCTTCCGGAGCTTGGCAACGAATTTGTGCTTTATATCGTGGTGGCACTTTTGGTGACCGCCGGTATGTATGTTTATCTTAACTACAGCAAGCACGGCTATGAGATCGCCGTGGTGGGCGAGAGCGAGAACACCGCCAGATACGTGGGCATGAAGGTAAAGAAAGTAATAATCCGTACCATGATCGTATCCGGTGCGGTGTGCGGTCTTGCGGGACTTTTGCTGGTGGGCGGAGACAGCCACACCGTTACCACCACCATTGCGGGCGGACAGGGCTTTACCGCCGTTATGGTCTCCTGGCTTGCCAAGTTCAATCCCATCACCATGGTGCTGGTAAGCTTGTTTATCTCCTTCCTTTCAAGGGGCGCGGGAGAGATATCCACCACCTTCGGACTGAACCATTCTTTTTCCGACATACTTACGGGAATAATCCTGTTCTTTATCATCGGATGCGAGTTCTTTATCTCCTACAAGATAAGCATCACCAAAAAGAAGGAGGTAAGCGAAAATGTTTGATCTTGCCGTATTTATCCCCAGAGCCGTGGGACAGGGCATACCCCTTCTTTACGGAAGCACGGGTGAGATAATCACACAGAAATCCGGAAACTTAAACCTCGGTATTCCGGGTGTCATGTACGTGGGAGCCATCAGCGGTGTTATAGGATCTTTCTTTTACGAGCAGGCGGTTTCAAAGGGAGCTCCGGAAAGCGGATTTTTGATGATCGCCATTCCCTTGCTCTGCTCTTTGATCGGGTCGCTTCTCATGGGACTTTTGTACTGTTTCCTGACGGTAACACTCAGGGCCAATCAGAACGTTACGGGTCTTGCCATGACCACCTTCGGCGTGGGCTTCGGCAATTTCTTCGGCGGGTCCCTCATCAAGATCGCAAAGAGTGATGTGCCATCCATCGCCCTTTCGAAGACAAGCCTGTATTTCAGCAAATCCCTGCCCTTTGCGGACAAGCTCGGGTGGTTTGGAAAGATCTTCCTTTCCTACGGATTTTTGGCGTACCTTTCCATCATCATCGCCATCACGGCTTCCATCATCATCAAGAAGACCCGTGTGGGCCTGCATCTTCGTGCCGTGGGTGAAAGCCCCACAACCGCCGATGCTGCCGGAATCAACGTTACCAAATACAAGTATTTTGCCACTTGTATCGGCTGTATGATCGCAGGTCTCGGCGGACTTTACTATGTCATGGACTATGCCTGCGGTGTCTGGAGCAACGACGCCTTCGGCGACAGAGGCTGGCTTGCCATCGCCCTTGTAATCTTCACCATCTGGAGACCTTCCGTAAGTATCTTTGCTTCCATCCTGTTCGGAGGTCTGTACATCCTGTACCTGTACCTGCCTGTGGGAAGCCACATGGAGAACAAGGAGCTTTACAAGATGATCCCCTACGTGGTGACCATGATAGTGCTGGTAATCACATCGGTCCGCAACAAAAGAGAGAATCAGCCCCCTGCAAGCCTGGGACTTTCGTATTTCAGGGAGGAAAGATAAGAAAATATTAAGGACGTATCGCAGGATACGTCCTTTTCATGTGGGCGGAATTGTAGTATACTGTATTAGTGTTTTTATGCAATCATGAAGAACATGGGGTGAGTTATGGTTCTTACAGGAAACATATTTACCGAAGAACGTCGGTTTAAGTTTGGTGAAGTTGAGATCGGGGACGGCCTTATCAAAGCAGTCCGGGTGATCTCTGAGGGAGTTAAAGAAGGGGAGAAATACGTCCTTCCCGGCTTCACGGATATCCACACTCACGGATGCGTGGGTCACGACACCTGCGACGGCGATGTGGAAGCTATCATCAAGATGGCGGAGTTTGAACTT